>JAUXIU010000046.1 GCA_030620895.1 Deltaproteobacteria bacterium | reverse complement strand
ATCATTTATGGTAATCTTTTTAACTCATAACGAATAGTTTTGAAAACGGTTTCTAGAAAAAGTGGAATCCTTTTTCCAGTGAGTCATAGATGAAGAGATATATTAAAGCTTATTTTCTCACGCAGCACTCTTCTTACCACCATAACGCTTCTTAGCGAATGACTCAAGCCCTTCCTTGTCCGGTTTCATCCCTTCTTCACCCTTTTTCCAGTTGGCTGGGCAGACCTCGCCGTGCTCCTCATTAAACTGGATCGCATCGAGTACCCTTAATACCTCATCCACATTTCTTCCCAGTGGCAGGTCGTTTACAGTTATATGTCTCAATATACCCGCTTTATCCAGTATAAATAGACCTCTGAGAGCGATACCGGGCTTTTCTAGAAGTACACCGTATTTCCTGCAGATACTCTTGTCCAAGTCAGAGACAAGCGGATACCCCAGCTCGCCAACGCCACCATTTTCTCTCGGTACGTTCCTCCATGCAGCATGTGAATAGGGGCTGTCCACTGAAATGGCTAAAACCTCTGCATTCTTCTTCTGAAATTCATTGATCTTGTCACTCAGGGCAATTAGCTCCGTAGGACAGACAAATGTAAAGTCAAGGGGATAAAAGAATAGCACTGCATATTTCCCCTTGTAGTCTGAGAGTTTTACCTCCTTGAATGAGCCGTCCGGCATAACCGCCTGCGCTGAAAAGTCCGGCGCCTCTTTTTGAATTCTTGCTTCTGACATGATTCATACCTCCTTCTTTTTTTTATTTTCTTGACATTTAATACACACACCGTAAAAATCTACATGGTTGCCAGTTATTTTGAAGACCTTAAGGATATCCTCCGATAGGGACAATACCCTTGAATAGTCTTCAAATACATCTCCTATCCTGTTACATCTCGTACAGACTATATGATGGTGGGGGCTTGTGTTCGGGTCGTAGTGTTTCCTCTCGGGGTCTATCGTAATCTCCTGTAAGTTCCCTAGCTCTTTAAGTGCTTGAATGGTGTTGTATATTGTCGCTAGCGAGATCATTGGATATTTCATCTTTACAGCATGAAAGATATCCTCTGCAGTCGGATGATCTACGTTACCTTCCAAAAACTCTAATATCGCAAGCCTCTGGGGTGTTAATCTTAACCCCTTCTCCCTATATCTGTCTATCACTTCTTTCATTGCCATTATATTAGTTTATAATGATTATTAAATTAGAACGTTTCTTAATTTAGAACAACTATAGACCAACTCGGAGTGTTTGTCAAGCACTTTTTTTACTTTTCTTTAATATTGTTGTTTCTTCCTTCCGGGCCTCTCTCTGCAAGAAGAAAAAAGGGCGGTTCTATCTTCGCCCAACACATCTATCAAACCAACCGCTTGCTATCGGTATTAAAAAGATATATATTGCGGAATAAATGGTCGCTGATCCCATCTTTAATTATGGATGAGAATATTAAAGACTCCAATAAAACAATTAATTACCATTATAAGTTTATATTCAATAATGGCATAGAAAAAGACTTTAATGTCCGACTAGACAACAAGACCCTTGATTTGGTCCAGGCAAAAAGGGAGGGGTATCCTGAGTGGGCTGAATTAAAATTTTTCAAATGTTCAAATTGCCCCCTCGAAGAGGATAAGCACAAATTCTGCCCAATAGCAATAAACCTTGAGGACCTGATTGAGTTCTTCAGCGCTTCATTGTCTTATGAAGAGGTTGACGTATCAATTGAAACTGAGGAAAGAAAATATATAAAGCATACATCACTGCAGAGGGGCTTGAGTTCTTTGCTGGGCATATACATGGTTACAAGTGGCTGTCCAATTATGGAGAAACTAAAGCCGATGGTTCGTCATCATCTGCCCTTTGCCACACCGGAAGAAACAAAATATCGTGTAATGTCGATGTATGTACTTGCACAGTATTTTTTGTATAAACGAGGCAAAAAACCAGACTGGGAATTAACAAACCTTGCCAAAATCTATGAGGACATTCGCATTGTCAATGATTGTTTCTGTAGAAGACTTTCGAATATTACAATCAGGGATGCGAGTCTCAATGCCATTGTCCACCTTGATATCTTTGCCAGCTCTGTTACAACTTCAATAGAGAAGGACACACTGGATGAAATAGAACTCCTATTTAATGCATATTTCTGACTAATCCTATGGAGTTGAGATTTATCAATTTCTACCGCTATCCAGGATCAGGTCAGATTCGATGTCCCATTTTTTTCAAACACCATAGCCAACCATGCTTAAGAACCTCCTTGCTTTTTTCTTTCCACCACTATGTCCTGTATGTGAAAAGGTGGTCAACGAGGGTATATGTTGTACCTGTCTGAAAGGCATTAGATTGATTAGGGGGCCGTTGTGCACTACATGTGGTGTTCCCTTTGTCTCTACTGTCCCCCCAGATCACTTCTGCGGTGAATGTATTAAGAAGAAAAAGCCCTTTTCCTATGCCCGGAGTGTAGGGATTTACGATGGGACATTGCTTGATGCTATACATATGTTGAAATACAAAGGAAAGACCTCTCTGGCGAGACCTCTCGGTATGTTGATGGCAGATTATCTACATGAGAACGACTATGATATACTAGCCCCTGTCCCCCTCCATAAAACCAGACTTAAAGAGCGTGGTTTTAATCAATCGCTACTCCTTGGAAGGGTAATCGCCAGAAAACATAACCTCCATCTGGATTATCTAAGCCTTGTCAGGTTGCGAGCAACAAGACCACAGGTTAATCTTAAAGGTAATGAGCGTACAAGAAATGTCAGGGGGGTATTTGAGGTCAGGAAGGCATCGTCTTTTATAGATAAGAAGGTGCTTCTGATAGACGATGTATATACAACAGGGGCAACTGTTTCTGAATGCACAAGTGCATTAAGAAAAGCAGGGGCCAGGAGGGTAGGGGTGTTCACACTTGCCAGGGTGGTTGATTTGTGATACCAGATAGACATGTCACTCCCTGGAAAGAAGAAGGTTGTCTCACTGTCATTACTCAAGAAATTACTTCCTCCTCTTAGGAGAAGAGGCAAGGCTGTCGTTTTCACTAACGGCTGTTTCGACATCATACATGCTGGCCATGTAAGATATCTCTCAAGGGCCAAGGAACTTGGAGATATCCTGATTATCGGGCTTAATAGCGATTCATCTGTAAAAGAGATAAAGGGTAATGCTAGACCAATCGTACCCCAGATGGAGCGGGCAGAGGTTTTGTCGGCAATTGATGTTGTCGATTATATCGTCATCTTCAATGAATCAACACCCATTAAACTCATAGAGACGATCGAACCTGATATCCTTATAAAAGGGGCAGATTGGGCAGGTCATTTAATCGTTGGTGCCGATATAGTGAAAGCAAAGGGGGGAAGGGTTGCAAGGATAAGGCTTGTAAGGGGAAAGTCAACCACGAATATAATCAAGAAGATACTCAAACTCCACCAAAAAAGATAGACAGCCAGATGGATGTAGATTATCTCCTATCTGGCTGTCCTTGATCTATCAGCAGTCGAAGTAGAGTGAGAACTCTTGCGGCGTTGGCCTTTGTTTTACCTCGTCTACTTCCTTTTCTATCTTATACTCTATCCATGTATCTATCACATCCTGCGTAAATACATCGCCATTTAACAGGAATTCGTGGTCTTCCTTTAACGCATCCAATGCCTCCTCCAGAGACCCTGCAGCAGAAGGGACTTTTGAAAGCTCTTCTGGTGATAGTCCATAGATATCCTTGTCCAGCGGCTCGCCTGGATCAATCTTATTCTGTATGCCATCGAGCCCGGCCATGAGCATGGCTGCAAATGCAAGGTAACCATTACAGGATGGATCAGGGAATCTTACCTCTAGCCTCTTTGCCTTAGGAGAAGGAGAATACATTGGTATCCTTACCGCGGCTGAACGGTTACGGCTCGAATAGGCCAGGTTTATCGGTGCCTCAACCCCGGGAACCAGACGTTTATAGGAGTTTGTGGTGGGGTTAGTAAATGCGTTAAGCGCCCTGGCGTGCTTTAGAATCCCTCCTATATAGTACATGGCGATCTCGCTAATACCGCCGTATCTATCACCTGCAAAGAGTGGTTTTCCGCCTTTCCAGATAGACTGGTGGGTATGCATGCCTGTACCGTTGTCCCCGAAGACCGGCTTGGGCATAAATGTAACTGTCTTATTCCACCTCTTTGCCACGTTCTTGATGATATACTTATACCACATGAGCTTGTCAGCCATTTTAAGAAGGGTGTCATACCTCATGTCTATCTCCCCCTGTCCAGCGGTTGCAACCTCATGGTGCTGACACTCTACTTCTATACCCACCTGTTCCATAACAAGACACATCTCTGTTCTCAGGTCCTGATGGCTGTCTGTTGGTGCCACGGGGAAATAGCCCTCCTTATGTTTGGGCTTATAGCCAAGATTAGGGCACTCTTCTCTCCCTGTGTTCCATACGCCTTCCATTGAATCAATGTAGTAGAAACTATGATCTGGGCCCTCGCTGTATCTTATGTCATCAAATATAAAAAATTCAGGTTCTGGTCCGAAGTAAGCAGAATCGCCTATGCCTGTTGACTTTAGATATGACTCGGCCTTCTGGGCTATATTCCTCGGGTCCTTTGAGTAAGTCTCTTTTGTAATGGGATCTATAATATTGCATATAAGGCTTAGTGTTGATGTCTCCATGAATGGATCAATTACAGCGGTTTTGGCATCAGGGATAACTAACATATCACTCGCATGGATAGGCTGCCACCCTCTAATGCTTGAACCATCAAAACCCAGCCCTTCCTCGAAAATTTCTTCCTTAAGCTCAGAGATTGGCACAGAGAAGTGCTGCCAGATACCTATGAAGTCTAAAAATTTTAAATCGACCATCCTGGCCTTTTTTTCCTTCGCAAACTTTATAGCTTCCTTTGGTATCATCCTCTTACTCCTCCTCTCATTATCGTGAATCTATATTGCGTCTTCACCTTTCTCTCCGGTCCTTATTCTCACAGTCTCATCAATTGGAAGTACAAATATTTTACCATCACCTATCTTACCTGTTCTGGCTGTATCTGCAATCGTCTCTACAACCTTAACAACAAGAGTCTCTTTGACAACAATCTCCATCTTTATCTTCGGCAGAAAGTCAACAACATACTCTGCCCCCCGGTAAAGTTCAGTATGTCCCTTCTGCCTTCCAAAGCCCTTTACCTCAGATACCGTGATACCCTGTATACCTATCTCATTGAGGGCCTCCTTTACCTCATCCAGTTTAAAAGGCTTTATGATAGCCTCAACCTTCTTCATAGACATTTCACCTCCCTCACAACGTCAATAAGATAAATAAGCAGAGAGGAGGCTAGCATAATAAGATAGTGTTTGTAAAGCATTTTGATATACCTAATCCTGTTTCCATTGCAAAAAACTCCGGGAACTGATTGCACCGATTTTTAAAGATCACATAGATTTTTAACCCCTTAATTGCTCAATGTTTTTAATCGGTGTAATCTGATTGTAATCTGTGTAATCGTTGTTCTAAGCTTTTTGCAGTAAAAACAATGTTAAATAATCTAAATAAATCTATAGAACTAATTTTATTAAGAGCAAAACTCGTGCCAATTGAATATTATAGAAAATACTTGTTTTTCCCCCTCAAAGAAACCTTGCAGGATTAAAATTTATGCACTATGGCAATTAAGTGCTCATAAAATCATCAAGTTTTGTGTGGTTGGCTTGCTTTATCTAAGGAACACTGTTATCTTTATAGTATGTCAGTTCATATTGCTATTGATGGATACAATCTAATCGGCATCTCCTCCGGCATTGGGAATCGGCGTGATATTGAGGAGGCCCGAAACAGGCTCGTTCAGAGATTGGCAGACTACAGAAAGATAAAATCTGCAAAGGCAAATAGATCACACAAGATAACCGTTGTCTTTGACGGAACACAGTCTGGAAAACTGGACAGATCCAGGGAGATAATTTCTGGTATTGAGGTCATATTCTCCAGAAGTGGTGAACAGGCCGATCTGGTTCTAAAGGAGATGGCCAAAAATAAAAGAGAGGGGTTAACCCTTGTTACATCGGATAGGGATGTCGCGAATTATTCAAGAAACCACGGTGCAATAGTAGTTTCCTCGGAAGAGTTTGAAGAGTTATTAGAGATGGCTGCATATGAAGATATGAAGGGTGTAGATGCAGAGGAGGAGAAAGATATGCCGGGTTATGAAACCTCTGCTAAAAAGGGGCCGGCCAGGAGGCTTCCGAAGGAAGAGAGAAGAAAGTTAAAACGGATAAAAAAGCTGTAAGAATGAAATTTTTAGCTTTTTCCCGGCCTGTTTTCCTTCCCTTCGATAATCCTCTTGATATTCTTAGTATGTGTGAGGATAATAATAACAGCCACCATAGCCCCGAGTGGGGCAAAGGATTTTGACGAAGGCAACAGACCAAGGAATATCGGCATCGATACAGCCGCACTTATGGAACTTAACGACACGTATCTGAAAATCAGAAGGAGTATAACAAAGACAACAACGCTCAGCAGCGTGGCAATAGGTGAAATAACCAGAAAGACACCAAGGGCCGTTGCGACCCCCTTCCCCCCCTTGAATCTTAAAAATACGGGGAAGATATGGCCCAGGAATGCAGCAAGCCCGGTGAGTCCTACCACTTTTACAGATGGAAAGAAATGAAAGGCAAATAAAGTCGGCAGGAGACCCTTCAAACAATCGCCAATCAATGTAACAATGCCCGCAGTTTTACCTGCCGCCCTTCTAACATTTGTTGCGCCAATATTGCCGCTCCCCATGGTTCTTGGATCAGCCCCTCCAAAAAAACGCGTAACAGCAACCCCTACAGGGATGGAACCCATAAGATAGGCTACAACGATTAATGATATCCCTGCAATGTCCATTACAATACCCCTTCATCTGCAAAACTCATATATCTTCCATCCCCGATTATTATGTGGTCAAGGACCTTAACTCCGAGGAGTTCTCCAATTTCCTTTAACCTCTTGGTTATATCCATATCCTCTCTGCTGGGTGTGGGGTCTCCCGATGGGTGATTATGGACGAATATAACCGAGGCCGCCGAGTCCTTGATCACAGGGTTAAAAACCTCTCTAGGATGGACAATGGAAGATGTAAGACACCCCTCTGATATGCATACCTCTCTAATCTTGCGGTTCTTACCGTCGAGAAGAACGGCAATGAATGTTTCCTTCTTCTTGACCCTCATGTTCTCATGGAAATGCTCATAAACTGTTCTGCTGCTTTTAAAGACCTCACCTGGGCTGAATGGACTGCTATTATATCTCTTCGCTATCTCAAGGGCCGCTTTTATCTGTGTTGCCTTGGCAAGACCAACCCCCTTTATCTGGCATAGTTCCTGTACAGAGACCATCTCGAGCTTCCTGAAATCACCATATGTTGAAATAAGGCCCTTTGCATACTCTACTGCACTCCTCTCTCTACTCCCTGTTCTAAGTATAATCGCAAGAAGCTCTGTATCAGATAGATATTCAGGGCCATGCTTTAAGAGCCTCTCCCTTGGTCTATCTTCCACAGGCCATTCTTTTATAGTCCTGGGATAGGTAAGTTCTTTCATAATCAAGTAGCCGAAACCTTTTTGCGAGTTGCGAGTTGCGAGTTACGGGTTGCGGGTTTTGTAATACAGGTTGCACGGTTCAAGATTCTTAACCTCAGCCTTAGCCTCAACCTTAAACTTTTCCTTAACCTT
>JAUXIU010000147.1 GCA_030620895.1 Deltaproteobacteria bacterium | reverse complement strand
TCAGATGTTGCAAACCTACCACCATCCAGAGGAACCAATGGTCTCAGGTCAGGGGGTAAAACAGGTATAACCTCTAAAATCATCCACTCAGGTCTATTCCCAGAAAGCCTGAAGGAATCTACTATCTTAAGCCTCTTAACCAATTTTTTCTTTTTGGCCTCAGATGTAGTGTTCTGCATCTCTGCCCTGATAGTGGATGACAATTCATTGAGATCTATCCTTTTAAGCAACTCGCGTACCGCTCTGGCACCCATTTCAGCAACAAATCCATCAGGACCATATTTTTCAACATCTTTTATATATCTCTCTTCGCTTAAGAGTTCGGCATCCTTCAACTCGGTATCCTTGGGATTGATAACGATGTAGTGTTCATAATACAAAACCCTCTCTATTTCTCTAAGGGTCATATCAAGTATTGTGGCTATCCTTGATGGCAGGCTCCTCATAAACCATATATGTGCAACAGGGGTTGCAAGTTCGATATGTCCAAGTCTTTCCCTACGCACCTTTGACGGTATTACCTCTACACCACACTTTTCACAGACGATTCCCCTATGTTTCATCCTCTTGTACTTGCCACAGTTGCATTCAAAATCCTTTATAGGGCCGAATATCTTGGCACAAAAGAGTCCATCCCTCTCTGGTTTAAATGTTCTGTAGTTAATTGTCTCTGGCTTTTTAACTTCGCCACTGGACCATTCCCTAATCTTCTCAGGTGAAGCAAGTGTAATTTTTACGGCCTCAAAATCCATTGGCCTTCTACGTTTTTCAAAAAAAGACATTGAATTACTCAATGCAACCTCCTTGGTATAATATTCATAATACCTAATCAGACATCCTTTTCTTTAATCAGGCTTCCTTGTTTAAATTTACTCATTAGATAGGATAGTGCAATAAGGATTGTTTAAAAAAAGACACTATCTATTGCTTTTCCTCCACTCTTTCTAACAGCCCCACATCCAGTGCAAGACTCTGTAGTTCCTTAACCAAAACGCTGAATGACTCGGGGATATTAGGTTCCAGTGTATAATCACCTTTAACAATTGCCTCATACATCCTTGTTCTTCCAGGCACATCATCTGACTTTACTGTAAGGAATTCCTGCAGGGTATACGCTGCACCATATGCCTCCAGAGCCCATACCTCCATCTCTCCCAATCTCTGGCCGCCAAATTGTGCCTTGCCACCAAGCGGCTGTTGTGTCACAAGTGAGTACGGGCCAGTGGATCTTGCATGTATCTTGTCATCCACTAGGTGATGAAGTTTCATCATATACATTACACCCACAGTGACATTATGATCAAATTTCTCGCCAGTCCTTCCATCATACAGTTCAGTTTGCCCGTTTGAGGGAAGGCCGGCTTTTACAAGCGCTTCTTTTATGTTGGATTCTGTAGAACCATCAAAAACAGGGCTCGAGATCAGCAAACCATTCTTTATCCTTTTGGCTACTTCAATGACCTCTGTATCAGAAAGATTATTCATGAACTTACTAAATTCCGGAGCATCATAGACCTTCTTAATCTTTTCTCTTAAGACATTGACAGTAAAATCCTTTTCAAGATAACTGGCAATCTCACCGCCGAGGGCTTTAGCAGCCCAGCCTAGATGGACCTCCAATATCTGACCAACATTCATTCTGGAGGGCACCCCTAATGGATTCAAAACAATATCAATAGGGGTTCCATCAGCAAGATAAGGCATATCTTCTTCAGGTAGTATTCTCGAAACAACACCTTTATTCCCATGGCGACCTGCCATTTTATCCCCAACGGAAACCTTACGTTTTATTGCCACATAAATCCTAACCATCTTTATAACACCTGGTGGAAGCTCGTCCCCTCTCTTCAAGCGGTTCATTCTCTCTTCGAAAACAACCTTTATCAGGTCTATCTGCTCAACCAGACTGTCAAGAATGTTCTTTATCTCGGTCTCAGTCCGCTCATCTCCCATTAAGGATATGGTGCCAAGCTTATTCAAAGGAATGGCATCCAGTTTATCAGCCTTTATGACTTCCCCTTTCTTTAACAATACATTACCTTTCCTATCAGTAAGATTAATCGCGCATCTCTTTCCTTTAATAAGCCCTTTTGTCTTCTTATAGGAATTAGAGCTTACTATATCTATCTCATCATCCTGGTCCTTTAGAAGTCTTGCAATCTCTCTGCCTTCGATAGATTTTGCTCTTTCATCCTTCTCCACCCCTTTCCGAGAAAAAACCTTTGCGTCTATTACAATACCCTCTATACCAGGTGGCAGTTTGAGGGATGTATCCTTTACATCCTCTGCCTTCTCACCAAAGATAGCCCTGAGAAGCTTTTCTTCGGGTGAAAGTTGTGTCTCACCTTTTGGTGTCACCTTGCCAGCAATTATATCGCCCGTATTCACCTCAGCCCCAATGCGAACGATACCAGACTCATCGAGGTCAGAAAGGGCCTCTTCTCCTACATTAGGAATATCTCTTGTTATCTCTTCTTTGCCAAGTTTCGTATCCCTTGCAACAACTTCAAATTCCTCTATATGTACAGAGGTATAGACATCGTCTTTCACTAATCTTTCACTTATTAGTATGGAATCCTCAAAATTGTAGCCGCCCCATGGCATAAAGGCAACCAACACATTCCTGCCCATCGCAAGTTCACCATTGTCGGTTGATGAACCATCTACTATAATGTCGCCTTTTTTAATAATATCACCTTTATTCACAATAGGTTTCTGATTAAGACAGGTGTTTTGATTGGATCTACGAAATTTTGTAAGGTTGTATATATCCACTCCGCCCTCTTCACACCTGACTACTACTCTTAAGCCATCCACATCATCAACCACTCCATTTCTTTTCGCCACCACTGCAACCCCGGAATCCCTGGCCACCACTGCCTCCATACCTGTCCCGATAAGAGGAGCTTCTGTTTGTATAAGCGGGACAGCCTGACGTTGCATATTAGAACCCATAAGTGCCCTATTGGCATCATCATTCTCAAGGAAAGGTATTAAAGCCGCAGCTACACTTACCAGCTGATTTGGAGAAACATCCATAAGCGTTATGCCATCAGGCATTACCATGACAAATTCACCGCTTTTTCTTGCGGAAACAAATTCATCTAGAAGCCTGCCGTCTTTATCGATGCGAGCATTCGCCTGTGCAATTACATGGTCTTCTTCATCAAGTGCAGAAAGATATTGTATCCTATTCGATACCTTTCCCTTCGAAACTTCTCTATATGGCGTTTCTATAAAACCAAACTCATTCACCCGGGCATAGGCACTTAATGAGACGATGAGGCCGATATTCGGACCTTCCGGTGTCTCTATCGGGCATATTCTGCCGTAATGGGTTGCATGGACATCTCTCACCTCGAAACCAGCTCTTTCCCTGGTAAGGCCACCCGGCCCAAGAGCAGACAGTCTCCTTTTATGTGTAATTTCTGCAAGCGGATTTGTTTGATCCATAAACTGTGATAGCTGGCTTGAACCAAAGAACTCCTTAATAACTGCAGACACAGGCTTGGGATTAATAAGGTCATGTGGCATTAGCATCTCTATCTCACTA
>JAUXIU010000068.1 GCA_030620895.1 Deltaproteobacteria bacterium | reverse complement strand
TAGGCACTTTAAACTTTAGGCATTTTAGGCACTTAAATCTCTGTGTCCTATCGGCTAAAATGTTACTAAAACCCTGTATCCCGATTTATTATTTATGCATCACAAGAAAATCTTTGACGGTTGGCGGATATCTACAATCTCAATAGCATTCTTTGTTATTGTACCTCTTTCAGTGGTACTCTTATCATTTCTGCATCCTACCAGGGATATATGGCAGCATCTCATTGAAAATGTCCTTGCTGGTCTTCTTGTCAACACATTCTGGCTGATAGTAGGTGTATTAACGGTAACCCTCATATTGGGTGTTAGTCTCGCCTGGTTGACGGCAGTCTGTGAGTTTCCAGGAAGAAGGATTTTTTCATGGTCCCTGTTAATACCACTGGCTATACCCACTTATGTTTTTGCCTTTGTAAGCCTCGGCTTGTTTGACTATACCGGGCCAATACAAACTCAGTTTCGTGCGTGGTTTGGACCTGAGTTTAGCTGGTTTCCAAATATCCGATCAACAGGCGGTGTTGTCATGGTGATGTCACTTGCACTCTACCCTTATGTGTATCTTTTGGCTCGGAATGCCTTTTTAACACAAGGGAAACAAGCGATGGAAGTTGCTCAATCTCTCGGATACAGCAGGGTGAGTGGATTTTTCAGGGTGACTCTGCCTCTGGCACGGCCCTGGATAGTCGGGGGAGCTATGCTGGTTGTAATGGAGGCATTGGCGGACTTTGGGGCTGTATCTATCTTTAATTATAATACCTTTACTACCGCTATTTATAAGGCATGGTTTGGTTTATTCTCACTCGCGGCTGCAGCTCAGCTCGCCTCGATACTTGTTGTTATCGTTTTTGTCATAATTCTTATCGAACAAAGAATGCGCTCCCGTATGCTCTTTACGCAGACAGGCAGTCACAGTATGGAGGTTAATCGTATTCTTCTTAAGGGTTTTCCACGATGGTTTGCTTTTTGCTATGCTTCACTGGTAATGGTGGTGGCATTTATAATTCCTATCGCACAGCTCCTCTTGTGGTCTTCAGGGATATTTAATCAGGAGTTTGACAGACGTTACCTTGGATTCTTAAGCCATTCCTTATTACTGGGTATGATGGGTGCGCTTGTTATTTGTATAGGCGCATTGATTCTCTCCTATTCAAGCAGACGTCACCCTGATAGATTGACACAAAGCTTTGTACGCATTGCAACATTAGGGTATGCTTTACCAGGCACAGTGTTGGCAGTCGGTATTTTTATCCCTATTGCTTCGCTCGACAATGCGATAATCTATCTCCTCGGAACGTTGTCCAACAGGGAGATTGCCCCTTTTTTGCAAGGCACCCTCTTCGTAATGATAGCTGCTTATTCAGTCCGATTTATGTCTCCAGCTTTCTTTTCAGTCAATAGTGCGATGCATAGGGTTAAACAGAGCCTTGACGATGCATCAAGGGTTATGGGATTAAGAGGTGTGGTTCTTATGTATCGAGTATATCTCCCTCTCCTGAAAGGTGGGATACTTACTGCAGCCACCCTTGTATTTGTCGACATTATGAAAGAAATGCCTATAACTTTAATGACAAGACCATTTGGATGGGATACTCTTGCAGTCAAGATATTTGAATTGACTTCAGAAGGAGAGTGGGAAAGAGCGTCTCTACCAGCTATTGCTCTTGTGTTAATAGGGTTTTTACCGATAATATTCCTGACAAGGCACGGAGAGAAATGAATCAATCTATCGTGGTGCTCAACGAAGTAAGCAAGTCATACTCCAGTTCTATGTACGCAGTGAAGGATTTGATCCTCTCTGTCAAAAAGGGAGAGATTCTTAGCCTCCTCGGCGCAAGTGGATGTGGTAAGACTACTACTCTTCGTCTGATTGCCGGTCTTGAGAGACAGGAAAAAGGGAGCATATCTATTGGTGGAAGAATTGTTGCAAATCATGAGACCTGGGTACCTCCAGAGAAGAGGGGAGTGGCAATAGTCTTTCAGGACTATGCACTTTTTCCTCATTTGACTGTGGTTCAGAATGTTGCTTTTGGTCTGAGGAAGCTTGATAAAACGGAGAAAAAGAGGAGAACTTCACAGGTACTGGAGATGGTAGGTTTAATAGGGCTTGAAAAGAGATATCCCCATGAGCTTTCTGGTGGACAACAACAGAGAGTTGCCCTGGCAAGAGCCTTAGCAATCCATCCAATACTACTTCTTCTCGATGAACCCTTCAGCGACCTTGATGCCGACATGAGGATCAAAGTAAGAGAGGAGGTTTACAGGATATTAAAGGCAATAGGGATCACTGCTATCCTTGTTACCCACGATCAGGATGAAGCCTTTTCTATTGCTGATAGGGTCGCGGTTTTAAACCAGGGAAGGATAGAACAGGTGGGTACCCCTGAAGAGATTTATCACAAACCAAAGACAAGGTTTGTCGCAAATTTTGTAGGTGAGACAGCCTTTGTACTGGGTAAGATCGTTTCAGGAGGAATAGATACAGAACTTGGTCTTTTCAGTGGCGCTAATCTAAGGACTTGTGGAGGGATAGGGGATAATGTGGAGGTTATGATCCGTTCAGACGATATAGAGATGGCACCTGATGAAGAAGGGAACTGCACGGTAGTTCAAAGGCGATTTAGAGGTTCTGAGAATATTTATACTCTACGTCTTTCCTCAGGCCAGATGGTTCTAGCTGCCAGACCCTCTACTTATACCTTACCAGTTGACATAAGGGTAAGGGCCTGGGCTAACCCAAAGCATGTTGTGATTTTCAGACCCGATGAGGCAAGCCAGTGCCAGATTTTTGAGGGAGAAAAGAGAGTAGCTGACAATTGAAAAGAAAGAAAGGCTGGCTTAAAAATAGTCAAGATACCCCGCCCACAGGGCGGGGCTTACGGCGTGCATCCTGTTAAAAAAAGTTCTTGATATATCTTTTTTTTCAAGCGAAGAGAATTTCGTAATTCCTCTCTTAACACTCCCTTAATTATCATAATTTCTCCCTGTTACCATACATTACATTAATTGAAGGAACTGTCCCAGTTCTGTTTTTGCCATGCGCAGAGCGCTTTGCGCAAAGCGTGTTCTTGTAAATCGGGGACTGTCCCTAGAAAGCCCAAAAGATGAAACCAATTTTGTTTTTACTGCAAAAAGTGTAAAAACAAAGAAATCTGTGTAACCTTTTAAAAATCGGTGTAATCGGCTACGTTCTGTATATTGTGGGTCAATATTATATTGAAGTTCGATATATAATCGTAGATAATAGGGTTTCTATCAATCTAATATATAAAGGGTGGTGTTATTGACTAAGCCAACATGCGTTTATTTTATCGGTTCAGGCCCTGGCGATCCTGAACTTATTACACTCAAGGGGAAGAGACTTCTTGAGGAAGCGGACGTCGTGGTGTATGCAGGTTCACTCGTTAAAGAGAAGACCCTCAAGCACTGTCGGAGGGGTATCGAAATCCACAACAGTGCCTCGATGACCCTGGATGAGATTATGAAGGTGATAGTCAATGCTGCAAAGAGAGGAGAGAAGGTTGTAAGGCTTCACAGCGGTGACCCGACTATTTACAGTGCCTTAAAGGAACAGACCGGGATCCTTGAAGAGGAGAGTATCCCTTACAAGATTGTTCCTGGCATAAGTTCTGCCCTTGCCTCGGCTGCCGCACTGAAGGAAGAGCTTACAATGCCGGAGATAAGCCAGACCGTTATATTCACAAGGATAGAGGGCAAGACACCTGTTCCAAAAAGCGAGAGGCTCTCAGAGCTTTCAAAACATCAGGCGACTATGTGTATATTCTTAAGTATAAGGCTGATCGAGAAGGTTGTGGCTGAACTTAAAGAGGGATACCCGGAAGACACCCCTGCAGCTGTAGTCTATAAGGCTACATGGGATGATGAAAAGATCATAAGGGGGTCTTTGAAAGATATCGTCAGAAAGGTAAAAGAGGCGAAGATCAAAAGGCAGGCTATGATAATTGTAGGAAAGACACTTTCATCAGATATTACGCACCACGCATCAAGGCTCTATGCAAGGAACTTTGAACATGGCTATAGAAACAAGAAAGGTTGACAGAAGAGGGGCTATCTTATCATGGCTCACCCTCATCGCCTATATGTCCCTGATATTTATACTCTCATCACGGACGACACCTGATATACTCCCAAAGACACTGAATATCGACAAGATTATTCATATAGCAGCTTTCGGTATACTCTCTGCGTTGTGGGTCAGGGCGATAGAGAGCCGGTGGACGGAGATGGATAATAAGAGGCTTTTTATAACGGCAGTAATATTGACGAGCCTCTATGGAATATCCGATGAGGTCCACCAGAGTTTCGTCCCCGGCCGGACTTCAGGGGCATACGACATTGTTGCAGATATTATAGGTGCATTACTAGGTGCAAGGCTTTACTTAAGATATGCAGAGAGACAGAGTTAATATGGTTAACATGGTTTATATGGTTCGCATGGTTTGTTAGGTTTATAAGGTTTACTTGGTTTACATGGTTGGCATTGTTCTAAAGATATAAACATTGAAACTCTTCACGACTCATGATTCAGTTATCGTAATTCGTTTTTTGTGGTTCGATACACGACACACGATACACGATACTATCTTTTCAATCTTCAATTGTATCAATCGTCAATAGTCAATTCGGAGGGGTATTATGCTATTGGAAGAGATTACAATGGCAGACTTTAAGAATGCTATTAAAAAGACCAGGACGGTAATCGTACCATACGGCACAGTTGAGGAGCATGGAAGACACCTCCCCCTCTCAACCGATACGATGGTTATTGTTGAGGTGGTAAAGAGGGTTGCCAAAAAAATAAAGGTGTTCGTTGCACCACCTGTTCATTATGGTGTCTGCACCTCCACCAGCCAGCACCCAGGTACTATAGGCATAACACCTGAAACACTGAGACGGATAACTATCGATATTGTAAGGGATGCTTACAAGAAGGGCCTCAGAAGATTTATCCTTATATCAGGCCATGGGGGTGGACTACACATCTCTTCTATAAAGGAAGCTGGAGAGCAATTGATAGAAGAGTTAAAGGATGTGCAGATAGCCGTCCTCTCCATATATGACCTCGTCTATAAGGATATAACTGATATAGCCGATACAGAGAACGACTCCCATGCCGGGGAAATGGAAACATCCCTCATACTCCACCTCGCTGAGACCTTGGTCAAGGGCAGGTCTAAGGAGGAGTATCCGAAGTTACCCAAACCATTCCTCACAAAGAACAAAATGAGATACTGGCCCGGTGGTGTATGGGGAAATCCTGCTGTCGCCTCCAGGGAAAAGGGGAAAAAGCGGTTTGAAATAATGGTCTCCAGAACAGTAGGACTTGTCAGGGATATAGAAGGCTTCAAATGACCATATCGATCTTTAGCATCACGGAGAACGGCTTGAGGATAGCCGAAAAACTCGCAAGGGGATTGGGAGGTTCTGATATATATACTCTGGACGATGTGCGCAAGAGAGGACTTCCAAGGCTTGTAAAGAGGGCCTTCCGTGAATCTGAAGGCCTGATATTTATCATGGCCACCGGCATAGTCGTACGCACCATCGCACCGTTTATCAATGGCAAGGGAAGAGACCCGGCCGTAGTCGTGGTGGATGAAAAGGGGAAACACGTTATAAGTCTCCTCTCCGGGCATTTGGGCGGCGCCAATGAACTGACGAGGGAAGTAGGAGGACTCATAGGTGCGAGGCCTGTGATTACAACGGCGACTGATGTAAATGGCCTGCCATGTATAGAGGATATTGCCAGGAGGTTCAACTGCACTATAGAGGACATTAGAGGGATAAAGTATGTTAATTCAGCCATTGTAAATGGTGGTAGTGTTGCATTTGTAGATAATGATACAAACCGTCTGAGGGCCATAGAGGAGGCCCTCTTTAAGGAGATATCTTCAAGCCGTTTCCTTGCGAATAGCGGCGAGGGTAGAGTGCGGCGGAAGGCTACTGGAAGAGGGCCACATTACAGGTTCTTTAGATATCTTTCTCAAGCGATAAAGGTAAGGAACGATGCTGTAGTAGTTATCACCAATAAAATCCTCTCCAAATCCCAAATCCCTGCCCAGAATTCTCTTCTACTGAGGCCAAAGGACACGGTAGTAGGCATAGGATGCGACAGAGGGGTAAGGATGATGGAAGTAAAGGATGCCTTTGAT
>JAUXIU010000067.1 GCA_030620895.1 Deltaproteobacteria bacterium | reverse complement strand
CCTGCAGATTCAGCTGAGAAGGATGTCAAAGAAGCGGTTATGACGGATTCAAAGATCAGTGGGTGGGTGAAAGAGAAGAAGATAAAAAAAGTGATTTATGTGGCAAATAAGCTTATGAACATAGTTTTGGAGTAGGAGTGGCGAGCTGTGGGTTATAAAAAAGAAACGATAAGAACGACTATTTTTCAAAGGGTATTGGTGCCTGTGCTTATGCTTACTGTGTACTCTTTGCTGCTTTTCCTTTTTTCAGGTTGTGGCTATCATATCGCCGGGAAGGGAGGCAGCATGCCTGGAGGGATTAAAACAGTCTCTATACCGTTCTTCAAGAATCTGACTCAGCGTCCTGGCGTAGAGACCGTTATAACAACTGCTATAGTGGATGAGTTTATAAATATTGAATCGATCAAGGTGGTTAGTGTTGAGGAGAGCGAGGCTGTATTTATTGGTTCTATAAGATCGTATGTACTTACACCTGTATCATTTGACAGGACTGATGTTACGCAAGAGTACCGCCTTTCTATAGAAGTGGAATTTACATTATTAAGGAGAAGCGATAATAAGACATTGTGGCAGGTCAGCAACCTCTCTGACTATGAGGATTTTAAGGTTAACACCCTTGATGTCGATGCTACGAAGACCGCTGAGTGGGATGCACTTAAAAAGATGGCAAAAGATATGGCAAGGCTTGTAAAGGAACAGATAGTTGAGGATTTTTAAATGAATAGGCGACCGACCACAGGATCTATGCCGGTCTATTTTTTTTGTGGAAATGAAACCTCACTCATTGAAGAGGAGGTTAAAAGGATAAAGAATGCAATATTGGATGCCGGTTTTTCTGATTTAAACTACCATGTCTTTAATCCTAAAGAGACGGAGGCCGCTGAGATAGTATCAGTCGCCATGACCATGCCT
The DNA here is from genome assembly GCA_030620895.1 of Deltaproteobacteria bacterium. Classification (GTDB taxonomy): domain Bacteria; phylum Desulfobacterota; class GWC2-55-46; order S146-70; family JAUXIU01; genus JAUXIU01. The sequence continues at coordinate 5,263 of JAUXIU010000067.1, read as the reverse complement.
GCCATGTCAAGAAAGAGGCTGGTGCTGGTTAAAGATGCAGGGGCATTTAGACTGGATCAGCAGCAGGTCCTAGTGGATTATATAAAAGATCCATCTCCATCTACCTGTATGGTTTTTCTGGCTGAGAGGGGCAAGGTGGATAGGAGGTCTGTACTGTATCGGGAGGCGGATAAAAGAGGGTATGTAAAGATGTTTAACAGACTTTCTTTTGCTCAATTAACCAACCTGGCAATGAAAGAGACACGGGATGCAGGAAAGGAGATAACAAAAGAGGCCATAGAGAAACTACTCTTGTTGACAGGGAATAACCTGAGGATCATGAGAGGGGAGCTTCAAAAGACGATACTCTTTGTCGGCAGAAAGACTGTTATCGAACTCAGTGATGTAGAGGAGGGAGTGGCAGATGTAAAGGAAAATAGCATGTTTGACCTTGCTGATGCGATCGGGCAGAAGGATGAACAAAGGGCCATTAGTATCTTTAAAAAGGTATCCGAGGAGATACCTGTTAAACTCCTTGGTGCCATAATCTGGCAGTTCAGAACGCTATGGAAGGTAAAGGGCGCAGTTAAAAAGGGCGTAAGGAGGGATAAGCTGCCATCTGTCCTTGGGATACCGCCTTATAGAGTCAATGGGTATATAGAACGGAGCAATAAGTTTACAGAAGATGAATTATTTAATATATTCCATAGACTGAGGGTTGTTGATAGGGAGATGAAAGGTGGAGGATTGCCTTATCCTCTATCCTTAGAGAGGCTTATACTTGATTTATGTTCTTAAAAAAATTATTAACCCAGATTATGAATGAAATGGACAAACCATCGTAGCCGATTACACAGTTTCCAGGGGTTTTTGCACTGGAAATATTATTATTTATTTGCTTAACGAGTTTACAGATATGGAAAGACGGGAAATCTTCCTGGAAGCATTATTTCTATGAAGAACCCCCTTAGATACAGCCCTATCAATGAGAATAGTCGCTGAAGAGAGTGATTTTCTGGCCTCGTCAATGTTGCCCGCTTTCATAGCATTCCTGACCTTCTTTGTGGCAGTCTTTATGGTAGTTTTTACAGCGGTATTCTTTGCCTGTCTTTTAAGGCTCTGGCGATGTCTTTTTAGTGCGGATTTATGTGGTGCCATTTCACTAACCTCCAAGTATTTTAATTAATTATTATTTAATAAATTGCGCTTATTGTCAAGTGATTTTAAAAATCGGTGAATACATCCACTAATAGACATATAACTGGTGCTGCCTCAATTGTTGGTTCTGCCACCTTACTCAGCAGGGTATTTGGCTATATAAGAGATGCTGTTATTGCTGCTATGTTTGGTGCTGGCTTTCATACAGATATCTTTTTTGTGGCATTCAGGATACCGAATTTCTTCAGGAGACTGGTAGGTGAGGGTGCATTGGCTGCGTCCCTGGTACCGGTATTTACAGAGGAGATTACAACAGGCACAGAAGAGAGGGGAAAAGAGCTTGCTTCAAAGATATTTACCATTTTTTCGATCATCTTTTTGATACTGACAGTACTTGGAATTGTATTTTCAGGGCATTTGGTAAGGATCCTGGCTCCAGGATTTGCCACTACTGAGAACAAGCTGATCCTTACTATATCTATGACGAGGTGGATGTTTCCATTCCTCTTCTTTATTGGATTAATGGCGGTGGCAATGGGGATCCTTAACTCTATGAGGCATTTTATGGCACCTGCATTATCACCTGTACTCTTCAATATAGCTATCATAGTATCGGCCATATACCTTAGTGCATACTTTGTTGATCCTATATATGCACTTGCCGTTGGAGTGGTTTTAGGTGGTTTGCTCCAATTTCTCCTCCAACTTCCTTATCTCAAAAAATTTGGTTTCTTGCCTCGACCATGCATAGATTTAAATGACCCCGCTGTACGAAGGGTGCTGTACCTTATGGGACCGTATGCTTTGGGTGTTGCAGTTTACCAGATAAATATTTTTGTAACCCAGGGGTTTGCGTCAAGTCTCGTGGATGGCAGCATATCTTATCTATACTATGCAAACAGGCTAGTGGAATTGCCATTGGGTGTATTCGGGATGGCTGTTGCTACAGCTGTTCTTCCGTCGATGTCTGAACATGCAGCAAAGGGGGAGTGGAATTTGTTCAGAGATTCATTTTCGTTTGCTATAAGGATTGTAAATTTTATCACAATTCCATCGATGGTAGGCCTCTTAGTGCTTGGTCTGCCTATTATTTCAGTTCTATTTCAACGAGGGGAATTTGACCAGGAGGCTACAAAAAGTACGGCCTATGCCTTGTATTTTTATTCTCTGGGGCTAGTAGCATTCACAGGAACCAGGATAACTGCCTCGGCTTTTTACTCCTTAAAAGATACTGTTACGCCCGTCTTGGCTGCAATATCTTCCGTTGTGGCAAATTTAGTTTTGTGTTTTCTCTTAATTGAACCCCTTAAACACGGGGGACTTGCCCTTGCAACATCAATGGCAGCATTCCTTAATTTTATTATTCTCTTTGCAGCCTTGAGGATGAGAATGGGCAGGATAGGCGGTATGGAGATCGTTAGGTCGGCTGTCAAGGTGTCAATTGCTTCAATTATAATGGGTATAGGTGTTTACTGTGTGAATATCTTTGTTAGCCGGTACGGTGGAGGGGTTCTCTGGAATATAGTCACTCTTGTTACTTCCCTTTGTGTAGGGGTGGGCATATTTCTTCTTTCTGCACATTTATTAAGGGTTTGTGAATTGAATTTTATAGTTAAGATATTAGCAGAGAGATTTCAGAGATCAAGTAGAAATAATGATGTAAATGAATAGGGGCGATAAACAGGTTAACCCTATAATATTGAAGAACATTTGTGTGATTAAAAAATATGCAATTGTCTAATAGACCTTATATAGAAGTTTGTATGAAGTTTGCATTTGGCACATGCTAACAACTTATCCACACCTTGTGGGGAAATCCCATCAATATACTGTAATCATTTACGATATCTTTTCTTAGGCTTTACCCTGTCCCATAATTCCTCCATCTCCTCGGGGGAGGTAGTGCTAAATTCTTTAGACATTTCCTTTAGTTCAGCCTCCAGGAGATGAAACCTTGTTATGAACTTTCCAATAGTTTTTCTAAGTGCATCCTCAGGGTTTATATCTAAAAATCTGCTTACATTAACCAGTGTGAATAAGATATCTCCAATCTCTTCCTCCATCTCCTTAAGATCTTTCTTATGGAAGGCGGCCTTGAACTCAGCAATTTCCTCATCCACCTTCTGAAAAACATTATCTATATTTTTCCAATCAAAACCTACTCTAGAGACCTTCTCTGATACCTTATGGGCCTTTAGGAGGGCAGGGAGATGTTCAGGTATACCTGAGAGATATCCAGAACCTTCTCTCCCATTTTTTTCCATCCTTTTAATCCTTGACCAATTTAAGAGAACATCTTCGGAAGTTTCTGCCGTTGTATCTCCGAACACATGCGGGTGGCGTCTAACCATCTTCTCTACCGATGCCGATATAACATCATTTATATCGAATTCAGATCTTTCCTTGTTTATCTGACATATGAATATAATTTGGAATAGAAGGTCCCCAAGTTCTTCCTTAAGCATTTCAGAAGACCCTTCGTCTATTGCAGATATGACCTCATAGGCCTCTTCGATGATATATGGAACAAGGCTTTCAATGGTCTGTTCTCGATCCCAGGGACAACCATCAGGGCCGAGTAACCTCTCCATAATCGAGGTCAGTTCGGTGAGACTATTCTTTTTCATGCAGTGTTGATCTGATTGGACTTTTGGTGGCGGTACTTATCTCTGCAGTTTCTGATATCTTTTGCAGGTCTTCAAGGCGATTGATATTTTCAACAAAAGAAAGTGTGTTGTTGCTTTTGAAGAAACTCTCGTCCAGTTTCCTTGTTTTTATATTATTATAAAGGTTTGTTATCTTCAAATCACCGTTCTCGATCATCTTCTCAATAGGCTTCAAGCAACTTTTAGAATATACTGCATGCAGCGGGTGGTATCTACCATTTATATATGGAACTACTGCCTCATGTTTGTCTATAGATTTTAACATATTATTTATTATACCACTGTTTAGGAATGGCATGTCACATGCTGCAACAAAACAATATTGTGAGGAGGAGTGAAAGATGGCAGTATATATGCCGCCGAGACTACCTCTCTCTTTATATATATCCGCGACTACTCTGACATCAAGTGCTGCATAGTCGAGAACATTATTTTTATTAGTAACCACCATAACATTACAAAAAGTATCTCTCATGACAGATATTATCCTCTGGATGATACTCTGACCATTGACTTCGATAAATGCCTTGTTGAAGCCCATCCTTTTGCTCTTTCCTCCCGCAAGGATAGCCCCGGTCATACCTTTATCCTTATATCTATATATTTTGGGTTGGTACATCCCTTGAGGCTCCTTACCGTACCGCTTATTGATTCCAGAAGGAGGGCCTCTATGAATGGCTTAAGGGTTATAACTTTTCCATCTACTATTAGTGTAGCTCTCTTACCTGTGGGGACCTTAAGAAACTGTTCTTCAATAAAGTCTGCAATACCCTCTGAGTCATTAATGTCAAAGTGCGGGACTTTTCCCCTGGATTTTATGTCGCTTGCTATAGCGATAAGATTCCTGTCATTTATGGATATTGGTTTCAAGGAACATGCTTTTCTAACTATCTCTATCTTTGGGAATGGTGCCTTCTTGTAGCCTTCTGTTATTACGATGTCCAGATTGTCGAGAAATGAAGATACCAACCTCTCAGGGAGCCATTCCCTGGTTACATCTTTTATTACTGCTATTTTTCTGCTAGAAGAAAGGACGACTGTTTTAGCTCCGGCTTTCTTATGCCTCCAGCTATCCTTTCCTTTATAGTCTATATCGAAACCATGAGCATCATGTTTTATTGTTCCAACTCTGTATCCCTTATCAGTGAGCCTTTTAATTATCTTTTCAAGGAGTGTGGTCTTGCCGCTTCCTGATCTTCCGATTACTGAAACTATTGGGATCATGTTAAAAATACCTCTTAGGAGGTTTGAGCTTCGTAGTCGAAACCTTTAGGTTTCGCTATTTGCGTAAAATTGGCTTCACTTTTAGGGCTTTCTAGGGACAGTCCCCCTGCAGGCTAAAGCCTGCGGCTACGATGTTTTGTCTATTTCGTGTATAATCTAGGTTTATATAATCACATATTATATAGCAGATTTATAAAGTGGTAAAGATATATTGTTCGACAATTTCGTTTGTTGGT
>JAUXIU010000094.1 GCA_030620895.1 Deltaproteobacteria bacterium | reverse complement strand
TGGAACTCCTGATAGTGGTGGCCATTATGTCTACCATCCTGGTGGCACTTTACGGGACACTCTTCCCTGTCCTCGGGGGTCAGAAGAGGATAGAAAGAGAACTGGAAAAAATGAGTGAGTTAAAGCGGTTCTTCGACATCTTTTCTATGGAGGTGCAGTCATCCTTCTTTAAAAAGGATAATCCCGTGACGGTCTTCCTGGGAGAGAGGTTGGACAGCAGAGGCAGACCCATAAGCCGTATCACCTTCACCACCTTCACATACCCTCTTACAAGGCATGGGCATCCTACCGGTGATCTCATGGCCATGAGATACTCTGTGGAAGATGCTCAAGACGGAGGGATGGCCCTGTATAAGAAGACCTGGAACCCGTATATCGGAGATGAGAACGGGGGATTTAAGGCCGAGGTAATAGAGGAGATAGAAGGCTTTGAAGTAAGTTACTATAACGGTAAGGAATGGTCTAAGGCATGGGACAGTGAACTCGAAAAAAGACCCCCTGATGCCGTAAAGGTTGTCCTTGCTTTCAGAGATATGGGGGTAGTAAGGGAGATCTCAACCATTGCCAGAACGATAATCAGATAAAGGGCATTTATCCCTTTGTGAATTACAAAATAATAATGATAGTTTCATCTTAGAAAAACAGAGTTTACCATGCCGGTGAAATCCAAAACCACGGAAAGAGGGCTGGCCCTGGTTATAACCCTCTTGATAACAGCCATCCTCGTTGCAGTCATAACGGAGATAGTCTTTGCCGTCCACATCAATACCGAGGCTACCAGGAACTACAAGGATTCCCAGGAGGCAAGCCTGTTGGCACAAGGGGGGATTGAGCTTATGAAGAAGGCGATAGAAGAGACGATGAAGGGTAAGAGCTACACCGCCTTCAACGAAGATGATATCCATAGGGTCTTCGTAGAAGGGAACAAGGTGCTGAGTATAAAGATAGAAGACGAGCAGTGTAAGATATCTGCCAATTCAATTGTTTTTAGAAATGGAGAGACAAATAATGAGTATTATGACACCTATTCCAGACTCCTGTATAACCTGGAGCTTGAGGAAGGTCTGGTAGATACATTGGCAGACTGGATCGATATAAACGATCTGCCCAGGGCCGAAGGAGCGGAGAGTTACGACTATTACGAGAGACTTTCCCCAGCTTACAGAACCAAGGGGAGTCCACTGGACAGCGTGGAAGAGCTCATGCTGATAAAAGGATATACGTTTGAGAATCATAAAGTCATCTCCCCCTTTATTACCGTATACACCGATGGAAAGATAAATATCAATACCGCTCAGAAAGAGGTCATAATGGCATTGTCTAATGATATAACGGAGGAGATGGCACAGAGCGTGATCAAGTACAGGAAGAAAATTCCATTCAAGGGGACGGCAGATATCCGTAAGGTATCTGGTTTTGAGACTATAGGTTTTGACCTCCAAAACAGAATAACCGTTAAAAGCAATACTTTCAGGATCTTTTCGAGAGCAACTGTGGGAGAGAGCGTCAGGGAGGTAGAGGCGGTTATCCACATGGGAGGTGGCGGTAGAACTCTATTCAGGAGAGAGAGGTAATGGCAAAATTTCATCTGATCATCGATATCGGGAAAGACTCCATACAGGCGGGGGTGTTCTCAACAAAAAAGGCGCAGGTAAAGCGCATCTTTACCCAACATATAGACGGTGATCTGAAAGAGGCGCTCTTCTCCATTCTCCAGGATATGGATAACGAGGGCTATAAAGACCTTTCCTGGATAGCGGTAGGTCTGCCCGCAGACTCTATAACCATAAGGATAATGACCCTGCCATTTTCAGACAAAAAAAGGGTGGAAGAGATTATACCTTTCGAGGTGGAAGATACCCTTATAAAGGGGGCCTCAGAGATGTTAACCGGGGCGATTCCACTTGCAGATGGTAAAACAATGGCAGTTGTAATTGAAAAGGACATTTTAAGATGGTATCTAGATATATTCGAGGAGCTTAAGATCGACCCTGTATGGATTGGCGTATCACTCTTTTCCAAAGACCAACTCTTAAAGGATATCTACGACGGCAATGAAACAGCAGCCTTTCTAGACAGTGACTCCATGGTGGTATTAAAAGATAAAATGCCATTATTCTTTAAGACAATAAAGGACGATATGGATCTGAGACTTGCCCTGGCCAGTCTTGATCAGGAGGGAATTGATATAAAGAGTTTTTACTGTACTGAGGGGATGGCGGAAAAGCTAAACAAGCTTGAAAAGGAAGCGATTCCGTTTAATCAATATCAAAACGGTGAGACAGGGGTACATGCGCTGGCAGCCCATTCTAACAAAGGCTTTAAGGGGTCAATAAACTTTAGAAAAGGGGAATTTTCCAGCACTGGAGAGATCAAGGCTGCTATAAAAGGGATAAAAACGGCGGTTGTTCTCCTTGCTTTTCTTATCGGCCTCTGGGGGGGGCACCTCTATCTGCAATATAAAACTCTCAACAAAGAGATGGCTACAACGAAAGGAGAATTGTCTGCCGCCTATCGCAAGCTCTTCCCTGAAGATTCCACCATTGTGGATGCGTTGTATCAACTTGAGGTTAGGTTCAAGGGGTTGAGGGAAAGGAAGAATGTAGTCGGCAGGGGTATCAATGTTCTGGAGATCTTGCGGGAACTGTCGGAGACAACCGATAATAAGGATAAGATACGTTTATACCAACTACAGATACATGGGGAAAAGATAACAGCAAAGGGTGAGACCGATTCATTCGAAGGTGCCAACCGTTTTAAGGATGCGCTTTCAAACCTCCATAGTTTCGAGGAGATTATTCTGACCGATGTAAAGATCATGGCGGGTGGCGGCGTAAATTTCCTAATTTCCTTTACAGCAAAGGGTGTACTGTAATGAACCTCGATGAAATAAGAAGGAATATTTCTGAAAATATAATCTTCTATATAAAAGGTATTGCCGTTCTTATAGCGGTAGGCCTCTTTATAGCTGTAACCTACAACATAACAAATAAAAAGGAGAAGTTGGTATCACTTAAGAAAGAAGAACTAGCATCATTTTATAATCTCAGGAAAGAATACCTGAAAGAGTTAGCCAGCATAGCTCATCTCGAAAAGAAGCTCCTCTTGCCTCAAGTTGATAGATCCACCGGTGCCATAATAGAAGAGATAGGAACTCAAATAGGGATCAAGGGGAAGATGACCTCTTTCAAACCCACCGAGGAAACAATAGAAAAGGGTTATAACCAACGTGGGGTAGAAATAAAGCTGGAAGGCCTGACTTTAAATCAACTTATAAACCTTTTATACAGAATCAATAAATACAGAAACCTCCTCCTGATAAAAGACTTCGCTATGAAAACACACTTTGAAAATCCAGACCTCTTCGACATCACCATTCAGATAACCGTGATTACAAAGCAGATATGAAGAGGGCATGGAATTCTCTAACATTTATCATTGTAGGGTTCCTGGGTCTCTTCCTCCTCGCATTTACCGTTATTATCCTCATCCCTGATAAAGCAATAGAGAGTATGATTAGAGGTGCTATGGAGCGGAATGCCTCCTTGACATTCACGGGTGAAGGATTCAAAAAGATGTTACCTTTTGGTTTTGAAGCATACCATGTATCCATCTCCCCCCTTTGGGCAAAGGAACAGAAATTTTATTTCGATAGGATACGGGGGAGCATAAACCCCCTGCGAATATTCCTTGGAGAGGTAAGGGTTGCTCTGAATGGAAACCTTGCTAACGGAAAGATATCATCCATTACCTCTTTTGGTAGAAAGAAGATTAACACGAAAATCAAAATGGATGTCATTAATGCAGCATTGGTTTCACCTCTAAATGCCATCGGCCTGACTGGTACAGGGACCTTAAGTGGAGAAGGCATGTTAAAAATACTGAAAAATGATAGATGTCCTAATGGGTCGATAAGTATAGAGGGCAAGGATATCTATCTTAAAGAGTTAAAGATGGGACATCCCTTCCTCCTGTTCGGCGATAAAGTAAATTTCTCTCTCAATCTAAACCTATCCTCAGATTGTAAGAGCACTATTAAAGGTTTATGGATTGAAGGGAAAGGGATGGCTGCCAGGATCTATGGCGATGTCTATATTAATAATCCTCTTTTAAAAAGCACCTTAGCCCTAACAATGGAGATCCTTCCGGGTAAAGGTTACCGTGAGAAACAAGGCCTGCTGTCCTTCTTTGAAAAATACAGGAAGTCCTCAAATTATTATATGATGAATATAAAGGGTTCTCTGCAAAGCCCACTATTGATTCAATAACCCTGTTAAATATAGATAAATTATGATATAAAATTTTGAGGGTATCGGTTAAAAATGAAAATAAATATCATACGCGGTGTAAATATTTTTTTATGTATCGGTATCATCTTTATTTCCGCTCTTTTGGTCAGGGATTACCTTGTCTCCAGATATATGCCTTCGTTAGAGAAGGAGGCCTCCAAGATAAAACAGAACATCTTTAATTCCAGGCCTTCTAACAGATTCTCTGATTTTGGAGTAATACTGGAAAGCGGAGTCTTCAGTCCTGAGGGTAGATTAACCCTTATAGATCTGTCTAAAAAAGATAACATTACGGCTCGCAATACGACCTCGGAAATATCCTCTGCGAATAGCAAAATAAGTCTTATCGGGACTATAGTTGAGCCCTTCGGTAGCAATTATGCAGTCTTCGAGGAGAGAGGATCGAACAAACAGGAGATATTTAAAGAAGGCGAGGGGGTATTCGATGCAGGGGTATTAATCGCCGTTGAAAAAGAAAAGGCCTATGTA
>JAUXIU010000228.1 GCA_030620895.1 Deltaproteobacteria bacterium | reverse complement strand
GGACCTGGGGAAAGTAGAAGAGACCTATCAAGAGGTCTGCAAAAAGGTTTTGTTATAGAGGTTTATATGATAAAGGCGAAGGTATACATAACCTTAAAAAAGGGTGTGCTGGATCCCCAGGGAAAGACCGTTAAGAGTGCACTTGATTCGATGGGTTATAAAGAGGTGATAGATTTGAGAATAGGCAAGTTCATGGAGATGGAGCTGGAGGTAGACTCAAAGGATATGGCAGAGAAAAGACTTAATGAGATGTGCGAGAAACTCCTTGCAAACACCGTTATAGAAGATTATAGATTCGAAATCGAGGACATATGACCGCTTCGACAGTGTATCTATGAAATTCGGTATAATTGTTTTTCCCGGTTCTAATTGTGACCATGATTGCTATCATGTTGTAAAGCATGTATTTGGGCAAGAGACTGAGTATATCTGGCACAAGGAAACAGAACTCAAGGGTTTTGACTGCATTATATTACCAGGTGGTTTTTCCTATGGTGATTACCTGAGGCCAGGTGCTATTGCAAGATTTTCTCCGGTTATGAGGGAGGTTGTTGCTTTTGCAAAGAAAGGTGGGACTGTGCTTGGAATATGTAATGGTTTTCAGGTACTCACAGAGGTAGGACTTCTTCCTGGTATCCTGATGAGGAACAAGACACTAAAGTTTGTTTGTGGTTTTGTATATGTAAAGGTTGAGAATAACCAGACTGTCTTTACAAAGGCATATAGAGCGGGTCAGGTTATAAAAATACCAATTGCACATGCCGATGGAAACTACTTTGCTGATGAACAAACCGTAAAGAGACTTGAAGATAATAATCAGATAGTATTTAGCTACTCTACGGCCGATGGTCGGATAACAGATGATGCAAACCCAAACGGTGCTGTTAAAAATATTGCTGCAATTATGAGCAAAGAGGGTAATGTCCTTGGTACCATGCCTCACCCAGAAAGAGCTTGTGAGTCTCTAATCGGTGGAGAGGATGGGATCGGGGTATTTGATTCCATTATTGGTGGTGCGGAGATTCCGTAAATTTTATTCCTGATTGGATGGTCAATTCCTCTTCACTTTTCCTTTAATAGCATATCGAGATCACATCTTTTAACAGGATGCACGCCGTAAGCCCCGCCCTGTCGGCGGGGAATCTTCACTTTCCAATAATACACAAGAGACAAATAGACGATTTCAGATACTCAATGTTTTTGTTATGTAAGTTAGTAAGGGGTAACACCTTGATTTAATTGACAGACTCCTATATAGTAATCCCTATGTTATTTGACTACAACAGGAAAAGAGCTGAACTTCTAAATCAGTTCATGGAAGAAGGTATCGTTATCGCAGAGGGGAAGCAATGGATTCTGGAACCTTCGCAGTTGAGGTTCTGTCTCGGCGAATCTATAAGTGAATTGAAGATACCTTATTTCATCGGTTCTGAGGAAGAAGGGATTATAAGGGATTCAATATTGAGTCTTGCGGTTCTTTTGAAGCAGAGGTCGGGACTTTCTGAAAGTCGGGATAAGGAAAAAGAGGCAGTTTCTACCAAAAGTATAAAGTTGAAGGCCCAGTTAATGGAAAAGACTTATAGAACCGATATCTTTATCTCTGAGTC
>JAUXIU010000213.1 GCA_030620895.1 Deltaproteobacteria bacterium | reverse complement strand
CATCCTCCTCCTCAAACCTGTATTTATACAAAGATGGGATCTCCGATGTAAGCCTCTTCATCTCTTGCCTCTCAGATAAGCCTTCTTCAATGCACAAAAATACCATCTGAGATACTTCGGCGCCCATTTGAATAGTCTGAATCGTGATTCGCCCTTCACCCTGTCGAGCCAGGTACACGGCACCTCTGTCACTTTAAAACCCGAGAAATGCGCCTTCGTTACTATCTCCATCCCTACCTCAAATCCTCCGTCACTCTCTATTACCATCGAATCGAGCATCTTCTTACGATAGAGCTTAAAGCTGTTCGTAGCATCGTGTGTTGGTAAGCCTGTTAGGTATCTGAGACTCACACCTACCAGCCGTGAGATGGTCTTCTTTATCAGCGGCCCACCTATTTGTCTACCTCCTTTCATATATCTTGAACCACATACCACATCGTAACCATCTCTCATCAAAACACACATCCTGTCAACCACACTATAATCATCCGACATATCTGCCATGCTGACCAGCAGAGACTCCTCTTGGGCCTCCCTTAAACCCTTCTTAATGGCGTTGATAACCCCTCCCTGAACGTTCTTAAGAAATACGATATCAACACCCTCTTTTGAAATCGTCCTTGCCGCTGGCAGGGTATCGTCCTCGTCAAAATCATATACAATATATATTCTATGTGATGTTTTGATATTTTCTTCGATAGCACCGATGGTCTTACCGATATTTTCTCCCTCATTATAAACAGGAATGATTATGCCCAGGAGCTTACTCAACCTAAATGCACCCTAGCTCTATCTCCTTCTTAATCCAGGGTATAACCTCATCAAGGGCCTCATCCAGGGTAGTCCTTGCCTCAAACCCTAGAAGCCTCTTGGCCTTCTCCACACTCGGTACCCTTTTCTGGACATCATACTCATACGGTTTATCACTTTTGTAGTTGAACGGCCTATCCCCCTTGACTTTCTTCCATATAAGTTGTGCCAGCTCTAGCACCGTAGTGGACTGGGCCGTCGAGAGATTAAAATCCTCATTGATCGCCTCTTCGGATTCGATACAAAGCCTTACTCCCTTTGCCAGGTCTCCCGCATACGTATAATGCCTTACCTGGTTACCACTTCCGAGTATATGGAGCGGGTCCTGCCCTTTTAACACCTTCTGCACAAGGTCAGGGACAACATGGCTCATCGCCAACTTAATATTTCCTGAAAGCACCTCTTTCTCTGTCTTCGCCCTCTTTTCACCAATACCTACAGCATTAAACGGCCTTATTATCGTATAGGGAAGTCTATACTGTTCCCATGCACCCTTGGCAAAGTATTCACAGGCAAGCTTTTGGAACCCATAGGTAGACAAAGGTGGAGGACATTTCGACTGCTCCCCCTCAGGGGTGGGAAAGGTAGTGGTGCTTTCAAATACCATAGATGACGACATGACATTTATCTTTTTTAACCTCTTGCGCTGAAACGCCCATATAGACGCATCGAATGTCGCAGCGGTTATCCTCTCATTTTCAGCCAGCAGATCATAGGCTAGTTCATGGAACAGAGAAATTCCGCCGATAATAGCCGCTATTACCACTATTTGATCACAGTCTGAAATAAGTTCCTTTAAGAGATTTACATCTTTTGCATCACCTTCGATGAACCTATAATGGCGGTGTTTATCATAACTCTTTTCAACCCTTCCATATTTTGAGTAATTATCCAACCCGACTACTTCGTGCCCGGTCTCTAACAGCCCCTGAACGAGATAACCTCCTATAAATCCGGCGGAACCGGTAACCAGTATCTTCATTAGCTAAAAAAGCCCTCCTTTGCCAAAAAAATTCCATATATCTACTAACACCTTCGATGGGTCATCGACCTTTATGTTCTTATATGCAGAATGAGGCGCCCCGATTATCAAGATATCAGAACGGGCTATCACCTCATCAAGACCTAAAAAGTCGTCATCTTTCACAAAGGGGTCCGTGCACAGGACATCCCTTGCCTCAATCTCCAGTATCTTTTTAAGCTTATATGATAGCGAATCCCTGGGATCATCAATATCACCCTTAAACGCCATGCCCAGTATTCCAACAACTTTTTCCTTTAAGGCGTATTTGTCCTTTAATCTCTGAACAATAAAGTTTGGCAGCCCTTCATTTATCAACATAGCCGCATGGCCGAGAAAAAAACTATTGTTACTGAAGGATGCGAGCTGCATGGTATCTTTAAAGAGGCAGGGGCCTGCAGTAAGGCCTGCTTTTGGAAATGTCTGAGCCCTGGGATAGTTATAGGTTATGGCATCATAGATTTTATAAAAATCAACATTGTTCTGTGTCGCAATCTGATAAAACTG
>JAUXIU010000191.1 GCA_030620895.1 Deltaproteobacteria bacterium | reverse complement strand
CCACCGAGGGGATTTCTAACTTCGTGAGCTATGCCTGTTGCAAAAGTTCCTATAATGGCTAGCCTATCCTTTCTTATTGAGTCCACTTCGAGTAATCTTATTCCTGAAATCTCTTTCAATAAAACAATAACCCCGGAAGGGTCTCCATCTGAATCAAGGAGAGGTGATGTCGTGATAATCACGGGGATAGCGTTTTTAAAGCTCTGGTACAATTTACCCTCATATTCAGCATATGACTTTCCTTCTCTAAGTGTTTTTTCTGCCATCTCCACTACCCATGTGTTACTTTGCATTACCTCTGCAATGGATTTTCCAATAGTAAGAGAACGAGGGATGCCTGTAATCTTCTCGGCTAACTGATTATACACGTTTATAGTCATCGATCTGTCTATGCCGATGAGTCCTTCACCAAGGTTTTCTATGATATGTTCATGAATAGATGAGGATTTCAAGGAGTCTCCACTGCCTAAATAATAGACATTTTATCAATCTTGTTCTTAAAAGACAATGGAAAAAATATTGTTTAGAGGTTGTTGGTGAGATAAGGGAGGGTGATTAACAAAACCAGTCAGCTGAGTAGCAATTGTCGATTATAAATATTTCATGCAGGAACCTTAATTTCCATTGACGAATTTCTTCAATCTCTTTTGATAATCCCCTCTTGCAACCCCATTTTCTGTTATTATGGCGGCTACAAGTCTGTTTGGTGTTACATCGAATGCTGGATTTTTAACATTTATATTTTTAGGGGCTATTCGGATGCCTTTTATATGGGTTATTTCATTTGCATTTCTCTCTTCAATTGGTATCTGATCGCCGTTTTTTATATTAAGGTCGATTGTTGATGTCGGTGCGGCTACATAGAAGGGTATCTTGTGTTGTTTTGCCAGTACGGCTACCGAATATGTCCCTATCTTGTTTGCAACATCACCGTTTGCCGCTATCCTGTCCGCCCCAACTATGATGCAGTTTATAAACCCCTTCTTCATCATATAGCCGGCCATATTGTCGGCTATAAGGGTTGTATCTATGCCATCCTTTTTAAGCTCCCATGCCGTCAAGCGTGATCCTTGTAAAAATGGTCTTGTCTCGTCCACAAAAACCTTTACGCTTTTACCTTCTTCAATCGCCGCTCTTATCACACCAAGGGCAGTACCATAGCCAGCTGTGGCAAGAGCACCTGCATTGCAATGTGTAAGTACAGAGGTGCCGTTTTTTATAAACCTCCTGCCGTTTCTCCCCATACGCACATTAATATCTATGTCCTCAGAGTATATGGTAACGGCCTCATCTACAAGCCTCTCCTTGAGTTCCTTGACAGATAGCCTTGGGTTATTTGATAATACCTTCTTCATCTTTTCAATAGCCCAGAATAGGTTCACAGCGGTTGGCCTCGTTTCAGCCATTGCCTTACATATCTTTTTAAACTGACTCTTAAAGCCCCTCCTGTCCTTTTCTCTTATCTTCAATGCACCAAGAGCAATCCCCATAGCCGCTGCAACACCAATTGCAGGTGCACCTCTGACAACCATATCCCTTATTGCTTTTGCAACACCGGTATAGTTTTTATAGGTTAGGTATCTTTCTTCAGTTGGCAATGCCCTTTGGTCTATCATAACAACAGAATTTTTTCGCCATTCTATTGTCTTGAACATCCTTATTCTCCCTGATTTAATTTGTTTGATTTTACTGCAAAAAGCGTAAAATCAATGATTAGTTTCCAGGGGTTTTTGCACTGGAAACATAAATATAGCTTGTAGCTTGCTAAGTAACAGGAATTATGAATTAGGAATTATTCCTGATAGCTTTTTAGGTTGTAGTTTTTTAGGCTAGTTCCTTCCTCTTTTACCTAATAACCTAATAAGCTAAAAAGCTAATAAGCTAATACGGTGGTGTATCCTGATACATTATACTGTCATCCAGCGGGAGGACCTTTACGACATCGCCCATAGTATAAGATGTTCCCTCCGTGGGCAGTAAGATAAGTGCGTTTGACCTTACCATGGTGGAGATTATTCCAGAACCCTGCTCTCCCAGAGGGGTGACTCGATAGTTATTGTTTTCCCTCTCAAGTACGGCCCTTACGAAGTGCACCCTGCCTGGTTTCTTTTTTATCTCCTTTGATAATTTGGCAACCACTGGTGTCTTGAAGATATCCTTCCTTCCTGCCATCTTTAACAGTGCAGGTCTGACAAACTGTTCAAATGCAACCATTGATGATATGGGGTTGCCGGGAAGACCGAATGCGGGCTTACCGCCTATTGTTCCAAATGCGAGGGGTTTTCCTGGTTTCATTGCTACCTTCCAGAACCTCATATCCGATCCCATATCCTTCAATACATCCTTTACGAAATCAAAATCTCCAACAGAGACCCCTCCAGATGATACAATACAGTCACAATTTAGTCCGTAACACAGTTTTTCCTCAAGGTCATCCTTGTTATCCCGAGCGATCCCCAATTGTACAGGCTGACCTCCACACCCTATTATCTGGGCGGCGATGGCATAGCTATTGCTGTTCACAATCTTACCTTCTGTGGGGAGTTCGTATATATCTACGAGTTCATCCCCAGTAGAAAGTACAGCAACACTTGGCTTCTGATAGGTTGTTATATAAGATATACCTAAGGTGGCCATCATTGCCACCTCTGCTGCTCTTATTACCTTTCCCCTTTGTATAACAACATCACCTATTTTGAAATCCTCACCGGCCCTTCTTATATTATCACCAGGTTTTGACTCCCTAAAGATTTTAACATCTGTTTTATTATTGCTTGT
>JAUXIU010000054.1 GCA_030620895.1 Deltaproteobacteria bacterium | reverse complement strand
TTGCCTTAACCTTAACCTAAGCCTAAGCCTTTGCCTTAGCCTCTAACCTCTATCCTCAAACTGCCTGGGACAGTCCCCTTAGTCTCCTCTACTCAGCGTATAACAGGCATTGTCATACTGCCCACCACCTCTTCCTGCACGAGGTTCCAGACCTGCCGTTTTAGTTTCAGGAAGCGATCGGTTAGTTGTACCTCTAGCTTACGGGGGTGTGGCAGGTCATTGTCGTAGACAGCCTTAACCTGCCCCGGCCGGGCCGACATTACCACCAGCGTGTCGCTCAGGATCAGGGCCTCATCAATAGAATGGGTAATGAATATAACAGTCTTTCCCGATTTCTGTACGATGTGCAATAATTCCTGCTGCATGATCTGGCGGGTCATTGCATCCAGCGCGGCGAATGGCTCGTCACACAGCAGTACATCAGGTTCGTTTGCCAGCACTCTGCTCAGGGCAACGCGTTGCTGCATACCGCCGGAGAGTTCGCCGGGATAGGCATCCTCGAAACCCTGAAGCCCCACCATTTCGATCCAGCGGCGGGCCTTTTGATAGCGTTCACTCTTTCTCACACCTTTAAGGCGCGGGCCAAAGGATACGTTATCAAGGACGGTCATCCATGGAAAGAGGGCATAGCTCTGAAAGATCATGCCGCAGCGAGGTTCGATGCTGGTGATCGGCTTGCCCTCCAGCGAGATGCATCCAGAGGTGGGCTGAATGAAACCAGCAACCATATTGAGGAAGGTGCTCTTACCACAACCGGATGCGCCCACAATACACACTACCTTGCCCCTTTGCACATCGATGGAAAAATCCCTGACAGCCTCCACCCGCCCTTTGCGGGATACAAAGGTCTTGGTAACATTCTCGGCACGGATGAGTATCTCGCTCATGAGCCTACCCCCTTCTTCTGCCAGGGCAGGAGAAGTCTCTCAGCAACACGAAAGAGGATGTCCAAGAGCAGGACAGTGAGGCTAATGGACAACATGCCCACCAGTACCTGGCCGGTGTCAGACCATTCCTTGGCAGTCCAGATACGGAAACCAAGGCCGCTGTTGGCGCCTACCATCTCGGCGGAGATGACACAGGTCCAGGCAATGGCCAGTGCCACCTTGAGACCGCTTAGGATATTGGGCAGTGCCCCCGGCAATACCACGTGGCGCAGCACCTGGAAGTGAGATGCCCCCAGATTCTTGGCGACGATTTTTAAGATTGAGTCTACACGCATAGTGGCATCGGTGGTATAGACCAGAACAGAGGCGAAGGAGCCCATGAAGACGATAGCATACTTCTGCTGTTCGTCAATACCCAGCCACAACATGGAGAGAGGGATCCAGCTCAGGGCCGGAAGAGGACGTATAATGGATATAACAGGATTAAGGGCTGCACGCACTACTGAGTTCATCCCCATAACAAGACCGAAGGGGACTGCCACCACTGCACTGAGGATAAAGCCGGTCAGCACACGGGTGGAGCTCATTCTAATGTCGTGGAGAAGGACAGCATCAGGGCCTGTGGCCAGTTGTTGCATGCGTTGTAGCACCTGACTTGGAGCAGGAAGGAAAAAGGGATCGATAATCCCAAGGCGTACCAACAACTCCCAGAGGCCGAGGAAAGTGATCAGCCCGATGGATCCTATGACTGCAACCTGCCAGAGATCGAGTGTTTTCTCATCCAAGCTATTAAGACTCCTTGGACATTTCGGTGGTGAGCTCAGATGCAGAAGGCAGAATGTTCATGTTCACCCATTCTCTGAAGTTGGGTTTAACAGGGATGGTCTTCATCTGTCCGTGGAGGATATCTATGACGTATTCTGCCTGGCCGAAGATACCCGAGTCGCTCATAACGCGCCGCTGGTCTTCAACCCCATGCCAGACGAATCTATTTATGTTCTTTTGGATAAGTGCAAGGTCTTGCTGAATATAACGCCTATGGACAGTCTCTGCTGCACGGTCAGGGTTATCGCTTACCCATTCGAGTGCCTCGAAATAGGCCTTTAGGAATCGGCTGGCTCTTGAAGTGTCTGCATCCACCCATGCCCTCCCGATTATGAGGACATCCGGGCCTGTCATTGTACCAAAACGTTTGTATACCTCGGTGTCCGTGTCCATGGCCAGCACCGTTGCACCTTCTACCTCGACTAGCTGGGAGAAGCCGGGCTCCCATATCAGGGCTGCATCCACATTGCCTGTACGGAAGACAGCAGGCACATCACCCACCTCAAGGTTGACCAACTTCACATCACTTGTGGGGTCGAGGCCGTGCTGACGCAGAAGGGAACGACAGGTTATATCAACGGAGGAGCCGAAAGGGAAGCCGATTTTCTTGCCCTTCAGGTCCTTAAAACTGGTAATTCCTGGCCTTGCCACGAGGCCCTCAAACCCAGGTGCAATATCCTGATTGCCTACCCAGTAAAAACGGCGGTTACCCTGGGCCATTGCGCTAAGCATTGCGATCTCGCCGAGGCTTGCAAACTGTGCCTTCCCGGATGAGATTGCATTGAGTCTATCCATGCTCTTACCGATGAAACGCCACGAGACATCAAAGCCATACTGTTTGAAGATTCCCCGTTCGATGCCAATCCAGACAGGTATATGTCCGTACCACTGAGATCCTACGGCGACAACGGGTGTCAGGCTCACATCCTGCTCAACCTTGCCGGTACGCTCACCACGATCGCAACCGAGTAGCAGTAAGAGTCCGACTACAAGAGAGATGACAGCATACCTGCATCCAAAGATGGAGATGGTATTCAATCGGGAATAACCTGAAGCGGTAGGAGTATTTCTTTTCATTTGGATGCCTCCTTTAGGGATGAGCGATCTGTCAGATATTCAATCATGGGTTAAGTCATGGATACAGGATTTTGCTTAAGTAAAGCATAACTGAACCGCTGTGTAAATCCAAATAAAAAGGGGACACCCATTTATTTATTGACATGGATTGGTGTTTAAGTAGAATAATTCCATGCCAAGGAGATCAAGGGTAGTATTGCCCAACTACCTTCACCATATCATTCAAAGGGGCCACGATAGATAGGCGGTTTTTTTATGTGATGAAGACTATATTTATTATCTTGAGAACCTCAAGGAGTGGAAAGAGAAATTAGGAGGTATATAGATGAAGAGCTACCGAAGAGAACTCTGGTTCAACGTACCTAGTAGGAGAGGTTTTGTAAATATAACACCACAGGTCAGGGAGTGTGTCCAGAAGAGTGGTGTTAAGGAGGGTTTTGTTCTGGCAAATGCCATGCACATTACCGCCTCTGTCTTTATAAACGACGATGAGTCAGGGCTGCATAGTGATTATGAAAAATGGCTCGAAGGACTGGCGCCCCATGAACCAATCTCCCAGTACAGACACAACAATACAGGTGAGGATAATGCAGATGCACATTTGAAGAGACAGATAATGGGTCGTGAGGTGGTTGTAGCGATAACAGAAGGGGAGATGGATTTTGGTCCATGGGAGCAGATCTTCTATGGAGAGTTCGATGGGAGGAGGAAAAAGAGGGTGCTGGTAAAGATCATAGGGGAATAGCCGGTATCTATGTCAAAAGGAGCTCATCATATAAAGAAGGTGTTGTCAGGTGGGCAGACAGGTGTTGATAGGGCGGCTCTTGATATTGCCATGGAGATGGGTTTAACCTGCGGTGGCTGGTGCCCGAAGTGGAGGAAGGCTGAGGATGGTATTATACCGGAAAGGTATCCTCTTAAGGAGACCGCTTCGGAGGTCTATTCACAGAGGACTGAATGGAATGTTCGTGATTCAGACGGCACACTTATAATAACATACGGTAAACCCAGTGGTGGGACAGCATTGACGATAAGGTTTGCATCTGAAATGGATAAGCCATGCCTGGTCCTTGATCCTGCTGGCAATGATAGTCTTCAAAACTTTCATGAGTGGGTAAAGAGATATAGGATAAGCACACTTAACATAGCAGGGCCGAGGGAGACCACTATGCCAGGTATATATGAGAAGGCCATGGACTTTCTGCGGAAGATATTGAAACAATAACAACTAGATGGTAATATCTCTATAAGAATCTTAATGAAAGGAGCTGGATATGCTATTCTCCATACCTGTTGAGATAGGGTTTGAGGTGTTAAATGAGTTTCTTAAGCAGAATATCTTTTATAAAAAATATGCGGCAGGGGATGAGCCGGAAGATTTTGTTATTGAAGTTGATGTACAGGAGGAATTTGTTGATAGGGCTACAGAGATAGTCAACAATATAGCTGAAAAGCACAATATAAGGAAGTGGAACTGAGTCTCTGATTTAGATAAATGAATCCTATAGAAATTCTTTCAATAACCTTCCAAGACCCTTTCCAGAAGAAAGGGTCTTGTTTATTACCCCACTCGGGGAGTGGGAGAAAAACACTTACCTTTAAGCGAAGGGTTTATACAGACTGTATGCGCATCTGTATATGACGTTGTGTATTGTAAAATATAATAAGGAGAGGGGTTTTACCTGAACCCTTGATCCCTTGAATCCTCAAGCCATTGGCTTTAGGAAACGGTAGTTGACTTTAAAAAATGATTGATAAGGTTAAAAAAACTATCGAAAAGTATAGAATGCTGGAGAGAGGGGATAGGGTGCTGGTCTGCGTATCCGGCGGTATGGACTCTGTCTGCCTTCTACATCTCCTTATGGAGTTAAGGGAGGGATTTGGGATCGACCTTATAGTATGTCATCTTAATCACTGCCTGAGGGGAGATGAATCCTTACGTGATGAAAGGTTTGTGGCGGCCCTGGCAAGGCAGTATGACCTCCCTTATGAGGGTAAGAGGGAGAAGATCGAATCAATCAAAAAAAAGGTGATGAAAGGGTCTCTTCAGGAGGTTGCCAGGTTTGTAAGATACGGCTTTTTTGAGAGGGCCGCTAAGAGGCATGGGGTAACAAAGATCGCCCTCGGACATAACAGCGACGATAATGCCGAGACGATTATTATGAGGATTATTAAGGGAAGCGGCGTAGGCGGGCTTAAAGGTATCCCACCGGTGAGGGGACGATACATCAGGCCATTGATCAATACTAGCAGAAGGGAAATAGAACGATATGTTGAGGAACTCAAGATAAGCTATGTGGAGGACAGTTCAAACCAGAAGAAGAACTATCTCAGAAACCGTATAAGAAGCGAACTGATCCCCCTGATCGAGAAGGGGTACAATCCTAATATAAAGGATACGTTAAGTAGGACGGCATCTATACTATCGGTGGATAATGAATATATGGATAACGAAACAGACCGTCTTCTTGAAAACGTGGTGCTGGACAGGGGTGATGATAGTGTCTCCCTAAGCGTGAAGGAATTGTTGGCAATTCCAGGGGCTATAATGACGAGAATATTTATTAGAGAATTATCGTATCTATATGATATTCCAGTCAATATATCCAGCACTCATCTTGAGAATATGTCCGGGTTGGTGAGGGGGAATGCGCCAAACGCCAGAATTGATCTCCCCCATGGTGTGAGGTTGGTGCGTGAGTACGGGCGCATAATCCTTACCAGGGGAGTTTTTGAACGCCCTTTACAATTTGAAGGTGAGCTAAAGATACCGGGTGTAACATATTTGGAAGAGATTTCGACCAGGTTTGAAACAAAGATATCAAAGAAGATACCTGTCGATGTTGCCGTAAACGGTAAAGAGAAAGCATATTTTGATTATGACAGTCTGTCAATGCCTATTAAGGCAAGGGGCTTCAGGCATGGAGATCGCCTTCGTCCAATGGGCATGGGGGGCCACAAGAAGATAAAGAAGATATTTATAGATTGTAAGATACCAAGACCGTTACGTCAAAAGATTCCTATTCTGATTGCAGGGGAGGATATTATATGGGTTGCTGGTGTAAGGCAATCAGAGATAGGAAAGGTAAACGAAATGACGAAGACAGTTTTAAAGGTGACAATACATAAACAAGGTCCCCACTAAGACCTTGCGCAACACTATATATTCTGATAAATTTTAAAAAAAATGATGAGGTTAGAAATCTGTGTGATATTTTATGAATCTGTAAAGGGGGTTCAGGGATGATAAAACCATTCAATGGCATATCGCCAAATATTCACCTAACTGCATTTCTGGTAGAGAGCGCTCAGGTCATAGGTGATGTTGAGATAGGAGAGTATTCAGGTGTCTGGTTTAATGCGGTTGTGCGAGGGGATGTAAATTATATAAGGATAGGCAAAAGGACAAATGTTCAGGACAACTCTGTCCTTCATGTAACAAAGGATACTCATCCACTTTTTGTTGAGGATGATGTGACCATTGGCCATAATGTTACCCTCCATGGGTGCAGAGTTAAAAGCAGGTGTCTGATAGGTATGGGGGCGATAGTGCTGGACGGGGCGGAGATAGGGGAGGATTCGATTATAGGCGCTGGTGCACTCGTAACAGAGGGGACGGTTGTGCCTCAAAGGAGTCTTCTGCTTGGCATGCCTGCAAAGGTTAAAAGGGAACTAACAGACGAGGAGGTGGAACGCATCCTTAAGTCCGCCAGGAATTACATCGATTACGCCAATATATACAAGGTAGGTGGAGATGTTTGAGGGTTTGACATTTTTCCAGCTCTTACATAAGGGCGGATATGTAATGATAGTCCTGGGTATCTTCTCAGTCCTATCTATAGGGGTCATACTGGAGAGGGCATGGAGCTTTTCCAGGTTCGGGAAGGGGTTAAAGAGGTTTTCTGAAGGTTTCAATCGCGTGCTTGACGGTGGTGGTTCAACAGCGGTTTCTGAATACTGCAACGGGCAGGTCTCGCCACTTACTGATATATTCAAGGCCGGACTTTCGAGGGCAAGGGGGGGTAGGGCAGAGATTGCCGAGAAAATGGAACTTGCTGCCAGGAGGGAGATTGCGAAGCTTGAGAAAAACCTTGGGGTACTGGGAACTATCGGGAACACAGCCCCTTTTATCGGCCTCCTTGGTACGGTGCTCGGTATCATCAGGGCTTTTCATGCCCTGGCCGGTTCAGAGGGCGCTGGACCATCGGTTGTAGCAGATGGTATAGCCGAGGCACTTGTTACAACTGCTGCAGGCCTCATTATTGCGGTTCCTGCGGTTATTGCTTATAACTATTTTACAAGGAAGGTATCCGGGTATGTCCTGGAGGTCGAGGCCTCCTCGAAG
>JAUXIU010000208.1 GCA_030620895.1 Deltaproteobacteria bacterium | reverse complement strand
ATGCTCCTAAAGGTATTTATATGGCTTACCTTCGGTAGGGTACAGGGCGGGGTATCAATATTCTATAAAAAATTATATCCTTTTCCTGGAATATGTTGCAACTCTTTTTTATGCTTTCGGAGGGCATCAGTTTATTTGATAAATCTGGCAAGCCACCCCCGTTTGGAGGTTATTGCGCCGTGCGGACACATCTCCTGGCAACAGAAACAGCTTATGCAACTGTCCATCTCTATCATAATCTTACTTTCCTTTGTCATGATACCAGGTGGGCATGTATCGATGCAAATATCACATAGAGTACACCTCTTATGCTCTATTCGTGGTCTGGAGGCAACGGCCTTTCTCAAACGCCTTTCAATGAAGGGTGGGAATATGGCAGAGAAGTTTGTACTAACAACCTTCTCTGGGAACTTAAAACCACTAATCCTGCATTCTTCTATTTTTTCGCCAACAATAGCTATTCTGCAAGGATTTGTTTCTCCAATACCATCCTCAGCGGCTACCTTCAATACAGGTAGTTCTTCAGGGTTTGCCCCAAGTGTCATGGTAATTATAGTATCTAAAGCAATACAGTCACTTGACGCAAAGATGAGGCCAAGCTTTCTAGGATCTCCACTTCCAGGCCCGTTACCTTCCATACCGATTATGCCGTCAACTATAGTGAGGCTTGGTCTCATGAGAAGATAGAGGTCAACGAGCATCCTAGCAAAATAGTTTGTATCAATACCTGCTGATAGGTGCCACTGTGGTTTCCTTTTTCCTACCACACATCCAAAGAGGTTTTTAATCCCGAGTGTAAGGAACATTTGAGCATGGGTCTTTGCCTTTGGTAGGTTCAGAATGGTATCTACCTCCAAGGCCTCCTTAGCTATCTCAAATCTTTTGAATGTCTTACCGTTGGGATTCAGAACAGTTACAGAATCTTTTAGATCAATTATCTTTACACCCATCTCTTTACACAAATCTGCTATACCGCATTTTCTAGCGACCTTAATGGCACTACCTATGCCAGGACTGTCCCCGACGACTGGTATGGCGCCTGCCTCTTTTACTAGAGATATAGCAGCTTTTACAATTGATGGGTGGGTAGTGGCAGCGGCCTCTGCTGGCTTAGCCACAAGTAGGTTGGGTTTCAATAAAACCCTCTCGCCCCTTTTGAAGAAGAGGTCTATACCCCCAAGGAGGTCGACCGAGGATTTTAATGCGCTATATACTTTTTCACTGTCATATACTTCACATCGCTGTATGGCAACCTTTGGCTTTGTCTCATTCAGATTGTCCAGAGGCCTTGATGCGTGCATGATTTTTTACAAACTCTCATTGTTCTCAATTGCTTTTCTTGCCTTTTTGTTTGACTGTTTTATCCAAATTGTCGAGTTTCTTCTTGGCTATATCGGCCTCGTTACTCTTCGGATAGTTCTCAATTACCCTCGTGAGGATTAACCTTGATTCCTTCTTTGCCCCCAATCTCGAAAAAGACAAGCCTTCTTTGAGGAGTGCTGCTGGAATCTTGTCTCCTTTGGGATATTTCTTGATAACGTCGTCGAATTCCAATATCGCTCGCTCCCAGTCACCTTTTGCATAGAATATCTCTCCTATCCAATATTGAGCATTGTCTGTGAGTTCATGGTCTGGGAAGAGCTCAATGAATTCTTTAAAGGAATTAAGGGCATTTTCATAATCCCTGTCCTTTAATAGAAGGAGTGACTTATTGTAAAGGGGGTCTGGCTTTTTGCTAGCGATATCTTCTTTTACAGAAGTCTTTAAAACGACTTTTCTTTCTAGTTCTATCAATCTGGAATCCATTGAAGATATCCGGGCTTCTGTATCGGTGGTTCTCTTCTGCAGGGATTTTATTATGGTAGTCGATATCTTTTCCTCATCTATCTTCATCTCTAAAGTTGCAAGAGACTCACGGGAGAGCTCTAGTTCATGTCTCGCTACTTCTATCCCCCCCCTAAGTGACGCCATCTCTTCTCTTATTCTGTCGATATCTACATTTAATTCCGCCTTGCTCTTTTTAATTTCAAAGTCTAACTCTTCGAGTTGATGTACTCCCCCTTTCCTTATCTCTTCCTCTAGGCTGGAAGTCCGTTTCTTTAGTGAAGCGACGTCCAACTCCATTTGTTCCTGTGCTGCGGTCATTATTGGAAAACCAGGACCGCAGCCATAAGATACAATAGAAGTCAGCAGGCAGATGGCTAAGAGTCTCACGTTAAATCCTTTGAGATGTTTTTTAATTTGTGAATTGTGAATAAGTGAATCGTGTATCGTTAATCGTAAATCGAACCACGAATCACGAACGACGGTTTTTTTATTCGTCAATTTTCAATTGTCATTCGTCAATCCTAATAGGGGTTATCTAGATGTTCCCTCGAATTCAGACCTCCTGTTTTTTGCCCATGCCTCTT
>JAUXIU010000047.1 GCA_030620895.1 Deltaproteobacteria bacterium | reverse complement strand
GTCTGCTTTGTTCTAACACTCTGTATCCGCATCTATTTATTATTTATGACGTTGTGTACAGAAACAGAGCCAATTACACCGTCTTTCGTTATCTCTTTTAAAATAACCGGAAGAAGTTTATTGGTAGGCCCTCCGTAATTATCTAATAGAACAGGTATATAATTGTCCGTCCTCCCCTGAAGAAGACCTGTGGCCTTGTTTATATTTGACTCAATAAGAACATGAACCTCATTCCCGAGAAAGCCACTATAGAAAAACATCCTTTTCTCTCTGTTCACATCCTTGAGTCTTTTACACCGTTGTTTTATGACAGCATCTTTGATTTGCCCTTCAAAATTTGCAGCAGGAGTTCCGATTCGCTTTGAAAATGGGAATATATGCATATAGGAAATGGGGAGTTCCTTTAGCATGTTGTATGTATTTAGAAACTCTGCATCACCCTCACCAGGAAAACCCACAATAATATCTACCCCGATGGATAAAGATGGCATAGAATCTACGAGCCTTATTATCCTTTCTCTAAAAAGGGTTGAATTGCTGCACCTGTCCATCTTCTTTAAGATGCCTTCATCCCCGCTTTGAAGCGGTAAATGCAGGTGTTTACATATCGTCTTTGCTGAGGCCATGATATCAATAAATTCATCGGTAACCTCGTCTGGGTCAAGCGAGCTTACCCTAAAGCGACAAGGATATCTTCTATCTTCTATAAGCCTTATTAGTTTTATAATATCCAGACCACTCGGCAGATCCAGGCCATAACTTCCAAGATGAATACCGGTAATTACAATCTCTTTATAACCCTTCTCGATAAGTTTATCTATCTCCCTCAATACGTTGTTCAAAGACAGGCTCCTTGCCCTTCCCCTTGCTCTCGGGATTATGCAATAGGAACAAGAGTTATCACACCCATCCTGCACTTTAAGGTATGCCCTGGTTCTACCAGGCGCCATGCTGGTCCTTAAACCAAGGTTATTGCTTTGAGCTCCAACATCAACCTTACCCTTATAGTCATTTTGTATCTTACTGGCGGTGAGGTATTCGACGATCTTCTCCTTCTCCGGGTTCCCTAGAACATAATCTACACCATCTATAGCAGCAACCTCCCGTGGAGATACCTGTGCATAGCAACCTGTTACAATGACCAGTGCACCGGGGTTTCTTCTCTTCACCTTTCTTATAAGCTGCCTTGACCGGGAATCAGTCTTTCCGGTAACCGTACATGTATTGATAATACAAGCGTCTGCATTCTCAGGAGAATTGACTATAAAAAAATTGTTTCTCTCCAATATTTCCTCAATAGCAAATGAATCATATTGATTCGACTTGCAACCGAGCGTTGTTATAGAAACCATCATAATAAAAAACCTCTCTGGCGTTTAGCTAATAGCCCTCTTAATCCATCCTCCACCTATAACCTTATCACCTTGATAGAAAACAGCCGCCTGTCCAGGGGTAATAGCCATTTGTGGCATTTTGAACCTCACAGCCACACTGTTTTCTTTCATTGGATGGATAGTGGACTCCATTCCCTTATGACCATATCTGATCTTGGTCTCTGCAGCCAGCGGTCCATTAAGCCCATCGATTGCAATCCAGTTTATATCAGTAGCAATAAGACCATCTGCAAAGAGTTCGTTTTTACCACCGACTATGACCCTGTTCTCCTCTTTGTTTATCTCCAAGACATAGAGGGGGGTTCCATTGCCAACACCCAACCCCTTCCTCTGACCAACGGTATAGTTAAAGATACCTCTATGCACACCAAGCCTATTCCCATTTCTGTCAACAATATATCCGGGTATTGCCTTCACACTCTTTGCTATAAAATCCTTATAATTACCATTCTGAACAAAGCATATCTCCTGGCTTTCATCCTTGTCTGCAACATTTAATCCAAACCTGCTTGCATGTTGCCTTACCTCACTCTTCTTCATATCCCCGAGAGGGAAGATAAGCCTGGACAGTTGAAATTGCGTCATGGTAAAAAGGAAATAGGACTGATCCTTGATCATGTCTCTCCCGCTGAAAAGGGCAATTTTCTCTCCCTTCCTTTTTTCCCCTATCCTGGCATAGTGGCCGGTTGCAAGAAAATCCGCTTCCAGCTCCATCGTCTTTCTTAACAGGAGGTTGAACTTCAGTATCTGATTACATTTTATACATGGATTTGGAGTCTGACCATCCAGATACCCCTCAACAAAATAATCAACCACCTCTTTTGAAAAGGCCTCCTCAAGGTTTACCACATAAAATGGTATTCCTATACTGTCCGCAACCCTCCTTGCATCGTATATATCATCAATTGAGCAACAACTACCCGGTCTTCCCTTCTCTCCACCACTGTAATCCCACAATTGCATAGAAATACCTATTACATCATAGCCCTTCTCCTTTAAGAGGGCTGCAGCTACGGATGAATCCACTCCACCGCTCATCGCAACAACCACACGATGTCTCTTTGTCGTATTATGAAGATTAAGATTGGCCATAAGAATAATTCCACTTTAAATCTTGGGGACTGTCCTTATTCTACGGATTTTGTTAGAGGTTGAAGGTTAGAGGTTGGAGGGGAATTGCTTGAGGTTTAAGGTTTAAGGTTTAAGGTTTAAGGTTTAAGGCCTCTAACGTCCCTCCTCCAACATCTAACAGCATTTGCCTCAAACCTCTTTCCTCAAACCTCAAACTATCTAGGATAGTCTCTTGATTCGTTATATTACCAGTGTTGTAAAATAAATTCTACATATATCTCCCGGAATATTTTTCACTCCCTTATGTATTCATATACACCTCCCTTTAAGAATAGCTTATACTGAACAGGTCTATCCAACGCTTATTTTTTTCTATGGGCATACCAAGAGGATAATGTCTGCTATTAGAATGTTGTCCTCTGTTAATATCTTAAAAAGGTTGATATTTTAAACTTTCGTGGTGTAGAGTGTAGGCTAAGCTAAGGAAGAAGGAACCAATGAGCAAAGAAAAACATATAAACATATGAACCCTTCCCAATATTCTATCTCTCGTTAATATCTTAAAAAGGTTGATATTTTAAACTTTCGTGGTGTAGAGTGTAGGCTAAGCTAAGGAAGAAGGAGCCAATGAGCAAAGAAAAACATATAAATATCTGGACCCTTCCCAACATTCTATCTCTGCTCAGGATTGCCACAGTCCCAATATTTATCCTACTGCTTTTTAAATCGAGTAAAAGTGCGAGTATAATAGCCGCAAGTCTATTCATAGTTGTGTCATTCACCGACTTGATAGATGGATATCTTGCAAGAAAAAAAGGGATGGTAACCAATCTGGGAAAATTCCTCGATCCGCTCGCCGACAAACTTCTTATAATCGCTATATTGATAAGGCTCGTCCCTATGGGCAGGGTGCCTGCTTGGATTGTGGTTCTTATTTCCTGCAGGGAGATAGCAGTTACTGGGCTTAGGGCTGTAGCTGCAGATACAGGTATCGTTATTTCAGCAAGCAAGGCTGGAAAATACAAGACTGCTTTCCAGACTACCGCCGTGATAGCGCTGTTATACCACTATCGGTTAATTAATATAAACATCCATCAAATAGGAATGGTTCTTTTATGGATAGCACTGGCATTGACCCTCTGGTCCGGTTTTGAGTATTTTCTGATCTATTTTAGGATGTCAAGAACACCAATGGAAGAAAAATAATCAAATAGCATCTAATAGGATAATGTTTTTACTGCAAAAAGCGTAAAAACAAAGAAATCTGTGTAATCTTTTAAAAACCGGCTTGCCCCGTTAGACAGATGAGGAGAAAAGAGAAATTACCATATAATACTTTTCAGGTATTTATAACAATACAAAAATAAAGGTTGTTATCTAACGTGATGAATAGCCAGTTTCCAGGGATTTTTGGATATAAATTTTCGATTGCCAATCTTCATTCTTCAATTTTCAGGGGTTTTTGCTCTGGAAACAAACAACAGACTAGGCTTTAATGGTAATGCAAAACATAAAAGACTCGTACATAAGGGCACTTTATATTGCAAAGAATTACAGAAATTTAATAATATTCCTTGCGCTTGCAAACAT
Source organism: Deltaproteobacteria bacterium (assembly GCA_030620895.1). Lineage (GTDB taxonomy): Bacteria > Desulfobacterota > GWC2-55-46 > S146-70 > JAUXIU01 > JAUXIU01. The sequence goes on along the minus strand of JAUXIU010000047.1, from coordinate 3,625 downwards.
AGTCTTCTTCTTCTTCGGACAGTGGATGGTTGCTCAAGAACTTCCTGGTGTAATTGAATTCCGTAAAGAGGTACTAAAGAACCTACCTGAACTTTTATACATTAAACCAATAACAGGTCCACTAGCACCATATGTCATTTTAAAGATAATATACACATTTATCTTCAACCTTACGGTGGGAGCATTTCTTACAACTACGGCCCCTGGGGCTATTTTCTTTCTGCCATATATTATAAGTGTATTAAGGGCATGGTCAATCGGTGTGATATTCTATGGTTTGCTTTCAAATCCGATAATGGTTATTGCGTTTTATGGAACATTTATCTTTGAGTTTGGGGCATATGTTCTTTCAGCAGCCGCAGGTATTGATATTGGCCTATCTATACTTATACCATCAAGGAAGAAAATGACGAAAAGAAAAGATGCTTTTAGGGTAGCAATAAAGGATGCCTTTTATCTTTATCTTTTAATTGCAACATTGTTGTTACTGGGTGCAATATGGGAAATGGGATGGTTGCACTTTGCTGGTTTGCAGACTACAGAGAATTTAAATTTGACTAACAGTATAGATATGTTATAAGTATTTTGTCTGCATATTTTAAATATTTTTTGAGAATTTAGCTAAGGTCGAGGTTCAGTTTTCAAAAATCTCCCTTGTCTTTAGTCTTTAACCTTATTTTATTTTGTCATCTATGAATATCTGTTAAAATTTGTATTATACAGAGGCACTTAGTGCCAAGAACCTCCAAGAAAAACATCTTCTCTGCCCATACAGATAATGTCCTCAAACATCACCGATAATATAGCAATAATAAATGAAAAGATAGCCAAAGCAACTAAAAGATCTGGAAGAGACCCAAAAGAGATAACGCTATTAGCTGTTACAAAAAACGTCGAGTTAGCCAGAATTAAAAAGGCAATATCCGCTGGAGTTAGACTGTTTGGAGAGAACTACATACAGGAGGCCAAAGAAAAGATAGAAAAGATACGTCGAAGTTCAGTTGTTTGGCATTTTATCGGTCATCTTCAAAAGAACAAAGTCAAATATGCGATAGAATTATTTGACATGATTCAAACCGTAGATTCATTTGAACTTGCAAAAGAAATAGACAAGAAGGCCAAGAATCCTATAGATATACTCATTGAAGTTAGCATAGCAGGAGAAAAATCTAAAGCCGGTATAAAAAAAGACAGGGTTATAGATTTAGCAAGGAAGATAAGTAAACTAAAGAATCTATCCCTTAAAGGGCTAATGACAATTCCACCGTATTCCGATAACCCCCAGTTATCGAGGCCCTACTTTGTAACTTTAAGAAGGCTTGCTGAGCGTGTTAATAAAGAGAGGATAAGCGGAGTTACTATGAATACAATATCTATGGGAATGTCGAATGATTTCGAAGTTGCCATCGAGGAAGGATCAACCATGGTAAGAATTGGCACCGCTATATTCGGAGAGAGGCCAGAGAAAAAATAGTCTATATTATTTCATGAAGCAAGGAATGCTTACAAAAAAAACAATAGGGTTTATAGGTGCTGGAAATATTGGTGAGGCAATAATAAAAGGGCTCTTAAAATCTAAAATGATTACACCTGCCCAGATAATTGTTGCTGACAAGAATAAAGAAAGACTTGCCAATATCGTTGAAAGTTATGATATTAAGGTATTCAACAAAAACTTTGAAGTAATCAAGGCTGCTGACGTCATTATCCTTACTGTAAAACCAATAGATGTAAAGGAATTGCTCAAAGAGATAAGCTCTGACATAGATAAGGACAAATTATTGATATCTTCAATCGCTGGCATAACTACAAATTATATAAGACAGGGATTATATCATCCTGGCCCTATAGTTAGGGTAATGCCCAATACCCCCGCATTAATCCAGGAAGGTGCTATAGGGCTATATGCTGATAAAGGTGTTGCGAAAGAAGACATGGAACTCTCTATAGCCATCTTCGAATTAATCGGGAAGGTTGTGGTTATCGAAAGTGAAGAACAGATGAATGCTGTAACAGGACTGAGTGGAAGCGGTCCCGCATACTTTTTCCTACTTCTCGAAGCGTTTATAGATGCTGGCGAAAGCGTGGGCCTTCCCAGGGATAAGGCACGTGTGCTCTCTATGCAGACTGCTCTCGGGTCTATCAAATTAGCCATTAAGAGTTCTAAACATTTAAGTGAGCTTAAGGAAATGGTTGCATCACCTGGAGGAACTACAATAGCCGGTCTCTCTAAACTTGAAGAATGTGGAGTAAGGTCTGCAATAATCCAGGCGGTAAAAACAGCCACTAATAAAGCTAAGGACCTGGCAAGGTAAGGGAGGATAAGATGTTTTTATTTGCTAATCTTCTAGAAGCACTAGCCCAGCTACTCTATTATGCGCTCAATATCTATATGTGGATAATTATAATAATGGCAGTCTTATCGTGGGTTAACCCTGACCCATACAACCCGATTGTCAGGTTTCTTCATCAGATAACCGACCCTGTTTTACATCCCATACGAAGGAGGCTCCCATTCATGGGGGGTATAGATATATCGCCTATCATTGTTATATTTGCGATACTGTTTCTGCAGACATTTCTTGTCAGAACCCTTAGTGATATCGCAATGAAAATGAGAATGGGTATTCCATAAAGAATGGATGCCTTATAAGATATAATAAATATAATACTGGAGGTTTATCATGAAACTTACCCCTATGGATATTATAGAGTACAATTTCAAGAAGGGTATGCGTGGTTATAACAAAAAAGAGGTAAACAGTTTTAAGGAACTAGCCGCCGGGGCCCTGGAAAACGCCGCAAAAAAGATAAACATATTGGAAGAAAAACTCAAGTCGATGGCGGAACAACTCTCTGAACATGAGGAAAGGGAATCGGTACTAAAAGATACAATAATAACTGCTCAGATGATGTCAGAAGAAGTTAAAGAAAACGCACGGAAGGAGGCAGAACTAATTGTCTCCGAGGCAAGGATTCAGGCGGAGGGCCTGATAAAAGATGCATATCAGCGTATTACCAATATCCAGAACGAGATATATCACTTTAAAAAACAGAGACTTGAATTACAGACTTCTCTAAAGAACGTTCTTGAATACCATAAAAACCTTTTAATTATGGAAGAAGAAGAGGCCAGAAAGGGGGATTCAGAGGACGACAAATTCAGGTTCTTACAAAAGTAGGTACCCATTTCTAATAGAAAAGAACGGAATAGTTTTCCTGAGACTCTTAATCCAGCCCAGGTCATCTAAAGACGAGGTTATGGGGGCATGCGGGGATACACTTAAACTGCGACTTACGTCCCCACCTGTTGAAGATAAAGCAAATAGAAGATGTATAGAGTTTCTAGCCAATTTGCTAGGGATAAGGAAGAGTCAGATTGAATTGATACATGGGAAGAAATCACGAAAAAAAGAGGTAAAAATCATCGGCTTATCGTTAAAAGAGATCGGGTCTATGTTATATAAGGTTATCTATACACAATGTCATAAATAGATCTCTACTCCTCACAAAAACCCTTCAATAGCTTTACCCTTGTTGGATGTCTCAGTCTCCTTATTGCCTTGGCTTCTATCTGCCTGACCCTTTCCCTTGTTACACCCAAAACCTTCCCCACCTCCTCAAG
>JAUXIU010000149.1 GCA_030620895.1 Deltaproteobacteria bacterium | reverse complement strand
GCGATGAGATAAGAGAGGTAATTGATGCATGGGTTAAAAGTATGTCAGGCACTTGAACTTAGAAAACAGGGACCGCTCCTTTCTTTACAACCCTCCATTTGCCGATCAGGAAGATGGAGAGGATAATTAGACCGATAAACAATTCCGGTCATCCCCTTGACCCGCATAGGTTGAAAATACCAAGACAAAGATGACATCACTTACCTTATTCAGCTTCTTCGGCGGAATTCTGCTCCTTCTGTATGGCATGAGGCTTATCGGAGAAGGACTTCAGAAGGCCGCAGGGGCAAGGCTCAGGGGTTTCCTTCTTACAGCCACCAACAACAGAATAAAAGGAGTTGCAGTCGGTGCAACCATAACGGCCCTCCTCCAGAGTTCCAGCGCTACAACTGTTATGCTCGTAGGCTTCGTTGGGTCAGGGCTCTTAGGCCTCACTGAGACGATGGGTGTGATATTGGGGGCTGACATCGGCACAACCGTAACCGTCCAGATAATTGCCTTCAGGATATATGATTATTCAATAGCCATAGTTGGTTTTGGCATCCTCCTGAAATTCCTTGGCAGGAAAGGTCCTGCTCAGGACACCGGCCTTGCGATTCTTGGGTTCGGCCTTGTATTACTGGCGTTAAAGATACTCATAGACACGTTCACCCCATTCACGGATGATCCGTTACTTAAGGATATCCTCCTTGGATTCAGCAAAGACCCCCTTGCAGGTATAATCATCTCTGCCCTGCTGACGGCTCTCTTTCACAGCAGTGCTGCCACCCTTGGACTCGCCATAACCGCTGCGCATAGCGGTCTTCTATCGCTTGATGCGGCTATGCCTATCGTTCTTGGTGCAAATATAGGACCCTGCGTTAGTGCTCTCGTCTCAAGTATAGGCGCATCGGTAGATGCAAAGAGGGTAGCCCTTGCCCATACCCTCTTTAAGGTAATCGGTGTTATCGTCGTACTGCCGTTTCTTGGTTTATTCAATCATCTGGTCTCCCTTTCGGCAGATGACCTCCCACGACAGGTGGCCTTTGCACATACCTTCTTTAATATAGGGATAGCTGTTATATTCCTTCCATTTATCGGACCATTTGTAGGCCTGATTAAGCGGTTTATGCCGGAAAGGAGAGTCATAACAAAGTTCGGTCCGAAGTATCTGGACCCTATCGTTCTCTCGTCGCCTTCCCTGGCACTCGGTCAGGCTACAAGAGAGGCGCTCAGGCTGGCCGATATAGTCCAGGAGATGTTTAGAAGCTCTTTAGATGTCTTCAAAAGAGACGATGCCTCTTTACAGGAAGAACTGGAGGAGATGGATGATGATGTAGACCTGTTGGATAGGGAGATAAAACTCTACCTTACAAAGCTCTCAAAGGAAAGTCTAACAGAAGAGCAGGCGAAGAGGGAGATGGAGATAATTTCATTTACAAATAATATGGAGAATATAGGTGATGTGATAGATAAGAACTTGATGGAACTGTCAAAGAAGAAGATAAGAAATAACCTTACCTTTTCTATTGAGGGGATGGGAGAGATTCAGGAGCTGCATCAAAAGGTCATGGAAAACTTTGTGTTGGGTGTGGCCACCTTTACAGGCAGTGATGTAGAGCTTTCCCACAGACTAATCAATCACAAGACAAGGCTTGCAGAGATGGAGAGGGATATGCGGCAGGCCCATATAGACAGGCTTCACAGAGGCCTTAAAGAGTCGATAGATACAAGCGCCATACACCTCGATGTGCTTACAAACCTGAAGAGGATAAACTCCTATATAACAAATATTGCCTATCCAATACTGGAGCGGGAAAAGAAAGACTAATTTTTTGTCTTCCAGATGGTGCCCTTTGATGTGTCCTCTAGAGATATCCCCTTTGCATCCAGCGCAATTCGTATCTCATCGGCACGTTTGAAATCTTTCTGTTCCCTTGCCTCGTCCCTCTCGGATATAAGTCCTTCTATCTCTGAATAAGAGAGACCTGCCTCCTTTAAAAATTGTTCCTTTCTAACGTTTAAATATTCATCAGGAGATATTGAAAAGATGCCAAAAATCTCAGCCATCTTTTCTATACCATTTTTTGCTACTGCAAGTATGGCGGGTGTATTGGCCGACCTCGCGGCGATCTTATCATCCATAAAACGATTTATCATCCGTACAAGATCAAAGAGATGACCGATGGCCATTGCCGTATTGAAATCATCATCCATAGCCTCCTCGAAACTATTCAGGAGGTTAGATGCCTTCTCGTAGGTATCTTTTTCTATTCCCTTTAGATTTTTCTCGTCGATCTGACCCATGACTCCTGATTCCTGACCCCTGTTCTTTTCTATCCTCGCCAGTGTTAAATAAACCCTCTCCAGCGCAGCCTCTGCATCTGTCAGATTCCTCTCACTATAGTCAACAGGGCTTCTGTAATGGCTTGAAAGGAAGAAGAGGCGCAGGACCTCATAGTGAAATTTCTTTAGTATATCCCTTATAAGGAGGATATTTCCAAGGGATTTACTCATCTTCTCTTCCTCTATATTCACGAAGCCGTTGTGAAGCCAGTATCTAACGAATTGTTTGCCTGTTGCCGTCTCGGATTGCGCAATCTCATTCTCATGATGCGGAAATATAAGGTCCCTTCCGCCTCCGTGGATATCGATGGTATCACCGAGAAACTTGCGGCTCATCGCCGAACACTCTATATGCCATCCAGGGCGCCCCTTGCCCCAGGGGCTTTCCCAATAGGGCTCACCTGCTTTGCTCGCCTTCCAGAGGGCGAAGTCTAGAGGGTCTTCTTTCTTCTCATCTACCTCAACCCTCGCACCTGCCTCAAGCTCGTCAATATCCTTACCGGAGAGCTTCCCATAACCATCGAACATTCGTATGCTGTAATAGACATCGCAGTTTCTCTCCTCTTCACTAAGTTCCTTCTCCACCACATAGGCATACCGTTTGTCTATGAGTATCTCTATGAACTCAACAATATCCTTTATGGTTTTAGTTGCCTTCGGTCTGAAGTCAGGCAAATCAACCCCAAGGGCCGCCATGTCCTCATCGAATGCCTTTATATACCTCTCTGCGATCTCTTTGGATGTAACACCGTCCTTATTGGCACGATTAATTATCTTATCGTCGATATCGGTGTAATTCCTTACGTATTTGACCCTGTAGCCCTTGTATTTCAGGTAGCGATAGACTACATCGAATGCTACTGCACTCCTGGCGTGACCGATATGGCTCAAGTCATAGACCGTTGGCCCGCATACATACATATTCACTTCACCTTCGCTTAAAGGCCTGAAATCTTCTTTATTTCGTGTTAATGAGTTGTAGACCCTGATGGTCATCTTTTGTCTTCCTTTAATATTGGGGATGGCAAGATCAGAACTGGAACAGTCCCCTAAATTTTTGAGGATTATAGTATTATTCGCTCCTCTTTTCTACACCAAAGTGCAGAGGGGGACAGTCCACGACCCACTTGCGTGGGTACCCCGACGCATTTTGTTAGAGGTCTGAGGTTGGAGGTTGGAGGTTTTTGCCTCAAGCCTCTTTCCTCAATCCTCAAACTGCG
>JAUXIU010000108.1 GCA_030620895.1 Deltaproteobacteria bacterium | reverse complement strand
GCCCTTCGGTAGCAATTATGCAGTCTTCGAGGAGAGAGGATCGAACAAACAGGAGATATTTAAAGAAGGCGAGGGGGTATTCGATGCAGGGGTATTAATCGCCGTTGAAAAAGAAAAGGCCTATGTAAATATAGGGGGGAAAACCATAAGCTTCCCCATGCCAACCGTTGATATTAATAGCCAGCCTATAGAAGGAAGGATACAGAAAAGAACTGCGGTACTTGGCCGTGGTCGTGGTAACAGGTCTTTTATTGTCTCAAAAAAAACCGGAGAGAGGGAATGGATTATCGACCAGAGGGCTCTTTCCAAAACACTGGAAGATATGGGCAAGGTATTGACTGATGCGAGGTTTCTACCCTATAGTAAAGGTGGCAAGATCAATGGCTTTCGCCTGACTCAGGTCAAACCAAGGGGGGTGTTTTCCCTGATAGGGCTCAAAAATGGGGATATTCTTCTAAGGGTAAACGATTATGAAATCGATTCCCCGGAAAAGGGTATGCAGCTCTTATCAGGCCTCAGAGGAGAGTCCAGCATAACATTGGACATCATCAGAGGTGGGAAGCCGATAAAATTAAACTACCAGATAAGGTGAGATGATGTTTGTTCTAAGGTCTAAAAAAATCGCTAAGAAGTGGTCCCTATTCTGCCTCCTCTATTTCTCTATCTTCTTTGTATTTCATTCCCTCTATCTCTCTTCAGTCAACGCTGCAGACCTGCCTGAAAAGCCAGTAGAATCAAAAGAAGAAAAGATAACCATAAACTTCAATAACGTCGATATATCTACTTTCGTCAGATTTATAAGCGAGAAAACAAGGAAGAATTTCCTCTATGATGAACGGCTAAAGGGGAAGGTCACCATAATTGCCCCTACAAAGCTCACAACAGATGATGCATTTGATCTTTTCGTATCCGTGCTTGAATTAAAGGGCTATAATGTAGTATTTACCGGGAGCATCTATAAGATAATACCATCAGGCACAATAAAACAAAACTCCATGGAGGTTTCAACGGGGATAGAAAGAAATGTCAGGGTAAATGAGACATATACGGTAAGGCTTATCCCTCTTAACTTTATCCTGGCACGTGATACCCTGCCCCTCTTGAAACCACTCGTATCAAGAAATGCTTATATCTCAGCTTTTGGTAAGGGCAATTCTCTCCTTGTCCTCGACACTATTCTGAATATTGAGAAGCTCTTAAACATTATAAGGTTTCTAGATGTGGAACCTCCGTCCTATCCTCCACAGATAGTATACCTTAAGTATGCCCAGGCAGAGAGGCTGGTCCAGATTCTAAAGCAGCACGAAGTGGATAGAAGGGGTGCTGCCCCCAAAGGGACACCATCTCAGGCCATGAAAAGGGGTCCAGCCCCTATCCCGGATAAAAGGCTTAACGCCCTGATCCTTTTTGGTCCGCCGGAAGTTAAGGAAGATTATAAACGTCTCATCGCCCTTCTGGACATACCACCAGTGGAGGGCACTTCCAGAATTAACGTCTATTATCTAGAAAATGCCGAGGCCTCAGAGATATCAAAGGTTCTCGAGGGACTAATCAAGAGGGCACCTTCCAAACCAGGTGCACCCCCGACTCCGATATCCTCTGAATTTACAGGTAGTATCGCCATAACCCCAGACAGCACTACCAATTCCCTTATTATTATGGCCTCGCCTGAGGACTATCAGACGCTTTCAAGGGTAATCAAAAAACTGGACAGGCGTCCGAAACAGGTCTTTGTAGAGGCAATGATTATAGAGGTCTCCATAAATAAGACCCTGGAGCTCGGAAGTAAGTGGCGTGCTACGGCCGTACAGGATGACAAACCTGTTGTAATTGGAGGGGTGGGTACCATAGATGCATCTGCTATACAGAACATCATAAGCGGGCTGGCCGGTTTTACCATCGGCGGGATAGCCAATTTCATAACGATTCCCATAACACTAGCCGACGGATCAACTGCCAATCTCACCGCACCTGGTTTTGCTGCCCTCTTTAGCCTGGCTGAATTCAGGGACGTGATTAACGTACTATCCACACCACATATTCTTACTAGCAATAACAAGGAAGCAGAGATTATAGTAGGAGAGAACGTGCCTTTCCTGAGCAAAATTGAAAGAGGGTCCACAACGACAAATCAACCAATTCTTCAGTCCATTGAAAGAAAGGACGTAGGTATTACGCTAAGGATAAAACCACAGATAAGTGAGGGTGATTATATAAAGCTCGATTTATATCAAGAGATATCCTCTGTTAGCTCAACAACACAGAGTGGCGGAATTCAGGCCTCAGATATCATTACCTCAAAGCGCTCTGCAAAGACTTCTGTGGTGGTAAAGGACAAACAGACTATAGTCATAGGAGGACTTATCCAGGAGAGAGATGTTCAGAACTTAAACAAGATCCCACTCCTTGGAGATATCCCAATACTTGGATGGCTGTTTAGATTCAGCTCGAAACAAAAACAGAAGACGAACCTTATCATCTACATCACCCCTACGATAATAAAGGATTTCAATGAACTTGACGAATTGAAAAAGGAAAGGGAAGACAAGTTCAAAGGTATTCAACCTGGGGGACTTGAAGAAGAGCAGGAGGACGAGTTCAATAAGGTCTCTATTAAGCCAAATCAACCCGGATTATGCACTAACGTAGCTGAAACCTTGTTGCAAGTTACGGGTTGCGGGTTACGAGTTGCGTGATGCGTCGTGCGTAGTTCGTGATTTGTGGTTCGTGGTTCGATTAACGATTCACGATACACGATTAACGAATTATGAATTTAGAAAATATTCAATCTTCAATTTCCAGGGTTTTTTGTACTGGCAACAAATATTAGATCAGGAGTAAATACAATGTCATCCTTAATTTCAGGTGGAGATCCATCCAAGCACGACAAGAGAAATACCGATGTTCATAGTTTAGCTGCCAAGTATTCTATACCATACAGAGATAAGATAGAAGACGATGATGTTGACCCGGCCCTCCTTGAAAAGGTGCCGTTGAACTTTGCAAAGGTAAATATGCTCTTCCCACTGAAAAAGGAGGATGGCAGGCTGGTTGTGGCTATGGCCAACCCTAAGACCCTCTTCGCCCTTGATGATATAGAGAAACTCTTTTCCATTCCGATAAGCCCGGTATTGGTACCAACCCAGGAGATAATAAATGCAATCCATAGATTTTATGAAAGACTATCTGGTTCCGCCCAGGATATAGTGGAAGAGTTAAGCGGCGATAGCCTAGAGGCAATAGCTAATGAATGGCAGGAGCCAAAGGATCTACTGGAATTGACCGATGAGGCCCCTATTATAAAACTCCTTAACTCCCTCCTATTCCAGGCCGTAAAGGAAAGGGCCAGTGATATTCATATTGAACCATTCGAGCGCCTGCTGGAAGTACGCTTCAGGGTAGATGGAATCCTTTATTCTGTCCTCTCCCCACCCAAGATAATACAAGAGGCACTAACCTCAAGGGTAAAGATCATGTCGGGTCTGGATATAGCAGAAAAAAGGCTCCCCCAGGATGGAAGATTCCGGCTTCTGGTGGCTGGAAAGGATGTGGATGTAAGGGTCTCTATCGTGCCCACCGCCTATGGTGAAAGGGTAGTCTTGAGACTCCTTAACAGGAAGGTGGGGCTTATAAGTCTAGCTGAAATCGGACTCAAATCCGATCAGATAAGTGTACTGGAGGCCCTGCTTTTACGCAATAAAGAGATCATACTCGTGACAGGTCCTACCGGTTCAGGAAAGACAACAACCCTATACGCCTCCCTCAATAGAATTAACTCGCATGAACGTAACATTATAACCATAGAGGACCCCATAGAATATCAGTTGAATGGCATCGGCCAGATACAGATAAACCCCAAAATCGGTCTCACCTTCGCCAGCGGCCTTCGCTCTATTTTGAGACAGGATCCGGACGTTATTATGGTCGGAGAGATAAGGGACCTGGAAACTGCTGAGATGGCCATACAGGCATCCTTGACGGGTCACATGGTTCTCTCAACCCTTCATACCAATGACGCCCCCACAGCAGTAACCAGGCTTGTGGATATGGGGGTTGAGCCGTTTTTGCTTTCCTCTTCTATCTCCGCTGTTCTTGCCCAGAGGCTTGTAAGGGTATTGTGCAGATACTGCAAAGAAGAGTATACCCTAATAAGCCAGGAAGGGACACCGTTCGGTGAAGACGCCCCGAAGATACTATGGAAGGCCAGGGGGTGCGAGAGGTGTTTTAAAACAGGATACCACGGTCAGACCGGTATCTTTGAGTTTTTGCCTATGGACCAGGATATGAGGGCCCTCATTCTAAAGAACTCAGATTCAACAACCATCAAGGAATATGCCCTCTCTTGTGGGATGAAGACCCTGAGGGACGACGGCCTGAGGAAGGTTTCCTCAGGGGTTACATCTCTCGAGGAGATCATAAGG
>JAUXIU010000219.1 GCA_030620895.1 Deltaproteobacteria bacterium | reverse complement strand
TTCTTACCATCTTACCTCTTACATATAATAGCCCCACCCCGTTTCCTCCTGCTATACCTATGTCGGACTCAATCGCTTCTCCAGGACCGTTTACAACACAGCCCATTACAGCAACATTGATAGATTTTGTTACATGTGAAAGTCTCTTTTCAATCTCCGTAGCCAATCTTACAGCATCGAGCTTTATCCTTCCGCACGTCGGACAGGAGATAATATTTACACCCCTTTCCCTGAGTTTAAGGGCCTTTAATACCTCCCATGCAACCCTTACTTCATTGATAGGATCACCCGTGAGAGAAACCCTCACTGTATCGCCTATCCCTTCGGCAAGGAGTATTCCCAAACCCACAGAGGATTTCACTGTACCAGAGAAGACTGTGCCTGCTTCTGTTATGCCAATGTGAAACGGATAGTTCACCTTATCCGCCAACAATCTGTATGCATCTATCGTTTTCCGGACATCCGAGGCCTTTAAAGAAACCTTTATATCTCTAAAACCAAACTCCTCAAGGATATTTATATGCCTTATTGCGCTTTCTACCATAGCCTCTGGTGTAGGACGACCGTACTTAGATAGTATCTCCTCTTCCAGAGAACCGGCATTAACACCTATCCTTATGGATATACCTGTAGCCCTGGCTGCATTAACGATCTTTTTAATCCTCTCCCTTGATCCTATATTTCCAGGATTCAGGCGCAGGCCATCGACACCAGCATCTATCGCCTTCAGAGCAATTCTATAATCAAAGTGTATGTCTGAGATAAGCGGTATGGATATGGAGGCCTTTATTTTTTCGAGTGCACCGGCCGCTTCCATGTTGGGTACAGCCACCCTTATAATTTCACAACCAACTTCTTCAAGTGCCTTTATCTGTGTAACTGTAGCAGTAATGTCTCTCGTGTCAGTATTCGTCATCGACTGAATTGAAATGGGTGCATCTCCTCCTATCTTCACCCCTGCCACTTTAATCTGCCTTGTCTTTCTTCTCTTAATCATCATCCAATTGTCCCTTTATCAACAGATGCAGGTATATTTATTGTAAATTTGCATCCCTTCCCCTCTTTGCTCCCCACCGTTATCTCACCCCTATGTGCTTTTACAATCCTCTTTGTAAGGGCAAGTCCTAAACCCATTCCGTGAACCCTGGTGGTAAAAAACGGATTAAATATATTCTTTACTACATCTTCGGGGATCCCTTTCCCTGTATCCATTATGCTGATCGACAGATATAATTTCCCATTCTTCTTTCTTTTACTGCTTTCAATTGTAAGCACCCCACCGTTTGGCATGGCATGGATTGAATTAATCAATATATTAATCAGCGCCTGTTTCATACATGAAGGGTCAATATTTGTTACAGGTACATCAGGGGAAAGATCAGTATTAACCTTTATATCCTTCTCAAGAAAAACATCTTTATATAGCGCAATTATAGTCTCTATCAACTTGTTAATCATCACTGGCTGAAAGACAGGTTCTATGTCCTTTGTGTAATACAGCAGGTTATGAAGAAGCCTTTCAAGCCTGTCTATCTCTCTAATTATTATATCTGTATGTTTTCTCAGGGGGGAATCCTTTTCCAGCCTTTTGTGTATCAATCTGGCAAAACCACCTATCGGCACCAGAGGGTTCCTTATCTCGTGGGCTATATTTGAAGACATCTTGCCTACAAGCGCCATTTTTTCAGATTGAATAAGTTCTGCCTCCAACCTCCTGGTTTTCGTTATATTTTTTGCAATAAAGATCACCCCCAGATATTCCTTGCCGTGCATTACAGGTGAGAAGTTAGCAATGATGGTCTTTTTGCCTGCTTTAACCTCCTTGGAGAGCGACTTTATCCTTCCCTCTCTCATATCCTCTATCATCTTCAGGGCCTTTCTGTGGGATTCGGCCGAGTGAGCTCCTTTAAAACCCTTACCTAGCCAATCCTCCTTCTTTATGCCAAATATCACCTCTGCTGCATCATTGATGAAAGTTACTCTGTTTTCTGCATCAGCAAATATGACCCCATC
>JAUXIU010000081.1 GCA_030620895.1 Deltaproteobacteria bacterium | reverse complement strand
GGCTGCCGTGGACGATACCTGTCACCCTCTCTGTATCTGAAGGTGAGGCATCTAATTATAAGGAAGGTAATGACATCGTTCTCAATGACGAAAAAGGAAACCTCCTTGGCATCTTACACCTTGAAGAGAAGTATCCGCACGACAAGGAAAAAGAGGCCCTCGAGGTTTACGGTACGACGGAGGAGAACCATCCAGGTGTAAAAAAGGTTTATGAGATGGGAGATATCCTGCTTGGTGGCAGGATATCCGTAATAAATAGGCCTGTGCATGATGATTTTAAAGAGGACCGTCTTGACCCTATTGAAACCAGAAAGCTTTTTAAAGAGAAGGGGTGGAGGAGGGTCGTTGGTTTTCAAACCAGAAATCCGATTCACAGGGCTCACGAGTATATACAAAAATGTGCTCTTGAGGTGGTCAATGGTTTGCTTGTCCATCCGCTTGTTGGTGAGACCAAGAAAGATGATATACCTGCTGATATCAGGATGAAATGTTATAAGGTATTGTTGGAGAACTACTATCCAAAGGACAGGACTGTACTCTCTGTGCTCCCCGCTGCGATGCGTTATGCCGGTCCTAGGGAGGCCATATTCCATGCATTAATCAGGAAGAATTATGGTTGTACACACTTTATAGTTGGCAGGGATCACGCCGGAGTGGGAAGTTATTACGGTTCATTTGATGCACATTATATATTTGATGAGTTCGACCCTCAGGAGATAGGGATAACGCCTATGTTTTTTGACTATACATTTTTCTGCAAGAGATGCGGTAGTATGGCGTCATATAAGAGTTGTCCGCATGACTCAAGTGAGCATATCACACTCTCTGGTACAAAGGTAAGAGAGATGCTCAGGGCAGGGATTATGCCGCCAAATGAATTTTCAAGACCAGAGGTTGCGAAAATTCTTATCGAGGCGATGAAGCCATCTGGTCGCAAAGGCACATAACAAATATATATCATATTATGCACGAACGTAGTCGAAACCTTTAGGTTTCGCTATTTGCGTAAAATTGGTTTCACCTGTTGGGTGCAATGGTTCGCAGGCTAAAGCCTGCGACTACGATGGTTTGTCCATTTCGTGCATAATCTGGGTATATATCATAGATTAAGATGGGGTGGCATGGTGATGCGTAAGACCCTTTTATACACTCTGTATGCGCATCTATTTATGAAGTTGTGTATAGCAATCTCTTTTATATTTTTAACAGGTTTATATCTTCAGGTAGAAGGGGGTGAGCCTATGGATTTTGTACTTAAGAGCGCTGTTTTTCAGGATGGTGATGCAATACCACAGGACTATACATGCGAGGGGATGGATGTATCTGTGCCTCTTGCATGGGAGAAGCAGCCTGAGGGAGTAAAAAGTTACACACTTCTGGTTGAAGACCCAGATGCACCGGTCGGTACATTTACCCATTGGATTTTATATGACTTGCCGGGAGATATTACAGAGCTGGTGCAAGGGATACCTTCTGACCAGGTTATGTCAAATGGTTCTATGCAGGGAAAGTCTGATTTTGGAAGGATCGGTTATGGCGGCCCATGCCCGCCAAGGGGCCATGGGAGGCACAGATATTTCTTTATACTCAGGGCACTCGATGTAAAATCTCTGGGTCTCAAGCCTGGCGCTGCAAAAAGGGAGGTTGAGAAGGCAATGGAGGGGCATGTACTTGGAGAGGCCAGGCTTATGGGGATATATGAGAGGAAGTAATGGGTGCATTCAGTAATACAATTCAGATTCGTATTTTTTAGGGGGTCTGCAAAAGATAATCCTCTTTACTATGCAAAACTCTGATTACCCTCGCTGCCCACCAATCACCGTAACGGTACTGGCCTGTGGTCCATTCTCACCCAATTCCTCTGTATATCGTACCGGGGTGCCAACATTAAGGTGGTCAAAGTCTCCATTTAAGACAGCATTACGGTGGAAATAGATTTCATAATTTTCCTGACCTTCTATGAAGCCATATCCCTCCTTACGAAATATCTTTGTAACCCTACCCTGGGGTTGTTGTACATGAGCCTTTACCTCTCCTCGTTGTTTGCGAGCATAATTTTCTAACTGGCGTCTAGCGGCGTCAAAGCTGTCCCTGATTGCTACATAGAGATCCTCATGGCTCGGTCGTTTAACTACTATTTCCCCGCCAGGAACCGTAATATCGATCCTTACATGATACATTATACCCTTGTGATGGCTCTTATGCAGTGTTTCAACCATAACACGGCAGCTCATGATTCGGCCATAAAACTGATCTAGCTTGTCGGCCTTCTCCCTGATGGTTGACTCAGCGGCTTTGGAGAGAGATATATTGCGGGTTGAGATCTGAAGAGGATTTTGCATTGTTACCTCCTGAATTATTATCCCACTCGGGGAATGGGAGAAAAAACCTCGCCTTTAGGCGAAGTCTTTAGTTTGACTTTCGTACTGCAAAGGATTCAAGGGTTCGAGTAAAATGCATTTAAGTTTGAACCCTTGACCCCTTGAATCCTCAAGCCATCGTCTTTTAGCCGATGGTAGTTGACTTATAGATTGTTCGGATTGAAATGAATATATAAGAATTATTTGTATACCAAGATTACCTTTCAAGGTCAAGTTTTAAGAATTTCAAGCTTATTATAAATTGCTGTAACTAATATGGTGTTATTGTAAACAAATAGCACTTTACGAAAGTATACTTGAGGTGTAGATTTCCAGTCAAGGTAGATGGGAAATATTTTATATATCGGTGCAGCCTGTTTTTTAGGTGCTGTTTCGTTAGCGGGGTTTTCAAAACACGGCTTTGTAAAAAGTCGGGTACCCTCTGGGCGTGTGGTGTTGCGCTGCATCCTTCGTCACTACGACGTAGCTGTAAGTACGTCTCATTCCTCAGGGTTTGCGTGCCTTCGGGTACCCACTGGTGGGTGTGGAGTTTTACTTTGCCGTACGAATTTCGACTTTTTAAGAGTGCATTATCTTTGACACTCCGTAAAAGGGTTCTACCTGCTAGTAAGATAGAGCCCCTTTCTTTTATTACAACTATCATATCTTGAGGTCCATAGTACTTTGTGATATCCTTAAAAAATTGACGATTGAAGATTGACGATTGAAGATTGAAAAGAAAAACCAAGAATTATGAATAAAAAACCGTCGTTCGTGATCCGTGAATCGTGAATCGAAACTCGAACCACGAACCACGATACACGAAAAATAAGTGTTAAAATATGTATGAACTTACGGTAATTACTGATTTTGCTGCTGCACACAGTCTAAGGGAGTATGAAGGGGAGTGTGAGAACCTGCACGGTCACAACTGGAAGGTGGAGGCTGCTGTAATTACTGACAGGCTTGATGATACAAGTCTGGCGGTTGATTTCAAGCTCCTTAAGAAATGGCTTAATGATATACTCGAGGGACTCGATCATCGTTATTTAAACGAGCTAGAGCCTTTTAAAACCAAAAATCCCTCATCTGAGAATATTGCAAGATTTATCTTCAAAAAACTCGAAAAGTCCTTAAAGGCATATGATGAGGCTAAGGAGAGAGGTGTGTATATAAAGAAGGTAACCGTATGGGAATCGGAAAGGGCATGGGCATCATATTATGAAGACTAGAGGTCTGCAGAAAGGGTCAAGGGATAGCCTGAAGGATATACAGAGTCAGCCGGACTATCGTAAGATAGATATAGATAAGGTCGGTGTAAAGGATATACGTTACCCGATCCTTGTTCTGGACAAAAAGAATAAAGTCCAACATACCATCGCCTCTATAAATATGTATGTTGACCTCCCCCATCATTTCAAAGGTACCCATATGAGCAGGTTTATCGAGATATTAAACGAGCACAGGAAGGAGATAACAATAAGCAGTTTTTCGGAGATAATGAGGAAGATGAAAGAGAGGTTTGCCGCCAAGACAGCACATCTTGATGTAGAATTTCCTTATTTTATAGAGAAGGCTGCCCCGATATCCAGAGCAAAGGGCTTGATGGAGTACAGGTGCAAATATTCCGGTTCTATGGGGAAAGTAAAGGACTTTGTCCTTAAAGTTATGCTTCCTATAACCACCCTCTGCCCGTGTTCAAAGGAGATGAGCGACAGGGGTGCACACAACCAGAGAGGGATAGTTAAAGTAGCCGTAAAATTCCATGGTTTTATATGGATAGAGGACATAATCAATATTGTTGAATCTTCTGCCTCAAGCCCGGTTTATTCGCTTCTTAAGAGGCCAGATGAAAAATATGTGACTGAAAAGGCTTATGACAACCCGATGTTTGTAGAGGATGTTGTCAGGGAGGTTGCGATCAAACTGGAGGGGTTAAGCAATATAGTATGGCTTAGTGTTGGGGCTGAGAATTGGGAGAGTATCCATAATCACAGTGCCTATGCATATCTTGAAAGGGGCGCTCACAGTAATACCGCGTTCCTTAAAGAGTGAGTTAGAGTTACCGAGCTAATCCTTGCGAAGAATTTCCTGCACCTTCGCCTTTAATTCATCCGTCCAGAACGGATTCCCTTTTTGTATAAATCCCTTTACGTTTAGCTCTAACCATTTTGGATCCATAATAATATCATCTACGATATCTTTACCTGTAGTAATGATGGAAGGTATATTCATGCCCATTTCCTTGACTTTCCAGAGAAACTCTTCACCATTCATAGTAGAATAAGGGTCCTTTGGATTTTTTAGATGCAGGTCGACAATGATCAGATTCACGGTATTACTCTTAAGTGCATCCAGGGCCTCGGAGCTGTTCTTGGCAATTATAGATGATGTTTCCATCTCTTGCAGGACTTCTTCTTCCATCTTTCTTATAGATTTATCATCCTCTATGATAAGGGTCTTTTCCTTCGACTCAACTTTTACCTTTTGCAAGGGCTTTTCTGGTCTCTTTTCTTCTTTTATTGATGTTACAGTAAATGCAGCACCCTCCTTTACAACCTTGAGACCTGCCCTGCATTTAAAACACCCCACCTGTTGTCCTGCCTCCCAGTCAGGCAGGAGGTTGTGTGGTATCCAGAGCCTGAATTTTATGCCACACTCTGGACATTCGATTTTAATTGCTTCTTTTTCCATAATACCTAATTCTTTAACAGTTGCTTGCCGTAATCCACCGACAAAACAAATTGCCATCTGTGTGATTTTTTGAAAATCGGCTTGCCCCGTTAAATATAAGAAAAAAACGAGTTGTCACTTGATAAAACAATTAGATGTATTTAGCAAGAACATAAAAAAGTAAAGGTTGTTATTTAACTGGGTGAACAATCAGTTTCCAGGGGTTTTGCACTGGAAACATGTATGGATTCTATAACGTCAATAGATGCGGACAGTTTAGCTTGATATAAACCTCTATGTCAAGAGAGTGATTGACATAGAGGTTTGATTTGATATATTGAGCCAAATGAATGCAATTGTAATAATCCCTGCCCGTTATGGTTCTACTCGCCTTGCAGGAAAGCCGCTTGCCAATATTTCTGGAAGACCTATGGTTCAGTGGGTTTATGAAGCAGCTACAAGGACCAGGCTT
>JAUXIU010000130.1 GCA_030620895.1 Deltaproteobacteria bacterium | reverse complement strand
ATGATTGTGGTTATATCTTGGCACTGATTAAACCACAGTTTGAGGTAGGTAGGGGCCAGGTGGGAAAGGGTGGTATTGTAAGGGAGCCGGAGAAACATAAAATAGTAATAGAAAAGATAAAAACCTTTGTAGATGGGCTTGGTCTTGATGTGGAAGGTGTTTTTGAATCTCCTATAAAAGGGAGAAAAGGGAATAGAGAGTTTTGGATATATATAGAGGTGTAATTTGGAACCAAAAAAAATAGGCCAAATATTAGTAGAATCAGGGCTTATAACAAATAAGCAGTTAGCCGAGGCCCTTAAATCTGGATCTGAACAAAAAAACAAGAGACTTGGAACCATTCTAGTTGAAAAGGGTTTTGCCAAGGAGGAAGATATTGCAAAGACACTGGCGTGTCAGTTGAATCTTCCATATGTTGAGATATTAGAAAGAGTCGTTACCACTGAGGCTATGAGCCTTGTTTCCGAGAAGCTCGCCTTAAAATATAATATAATGCCACTCTATATAGAAAAGGGCAAATTTATAATAGCCATGTCGGACCCCCTGAATCTCTACGCCCTGAATGACGTGAGATTTGCTTCAAATTTAGAGATACGTCCTGTTATCTCCACAGTTACAGAGATAACAATGGCCATAAAAAAGCACTATAACTTTGCATTGCCGATTGAGCATTTGATGAAAGATGTGGAGAGAGATAAGTCACTAATGGTAGTTCGGGAGGTGGAGACAACCAAAGATGTTTCAGAACTTATAAAAAAGAGCAAGACACCCCCTATAATAAAGATGGTGGATTCGATTATTATCAATGGCGTGGAGAATAAGGCGAGCGACATCCACATAGAACCACATAAAAGTATTGTTAAGCTCCGTATGAGGATAGATGGTCTTTTAAGGGATATAACACAAATTCCAAAATGGGTTCAGGCGTCTATCGTTTCGAGGATAAAGATAATGGCCAATATGGATATTGCTGAGAGGAGGCTTCCTCAGGACGGGAGAATCAAGGTAATACTGGAGGGCAGAGAACTAGACCTACGAGTTTCTACACTTCCAACACAGTATGGAGAGAAGGTTGTAATGAGGGTACTCGATACACAGGAATCTATACTAACACTGGATGATATTGGGTTGGATGGCAGTAGAAAGGAGGAGCTAAAGGATACATTAAGCAAGCCACAGGGGATTGTTCTTGTATCCGGACCTACGGGAAGCGGTAAGACTTCCAGCCTCTATGCCATGATAAATCAAGTCAAGAATGATAGATTAAATATAGTTACCCTTGAAGACCCAATTGAGTATGAGCTTAAAGAAGTAAATCAGGTTCATATAAATGAAAAGGCTGGTTTAAGCTTTGCATATTGCTTGAGGTCTATTCTTAGACAGGATCCTGATGTGATTTTTGTAGGTGAGATGAGGGATGCGGAGACTACAAATATATCATTTAAGGCGTCTATTACAGGGCATCTTGTGTTCTCTACGGTCCACACACTTGATGCTGTATCTTCGATAACTAGACTCAAAAATATGGATATACCGCCATATCTGATTGCATCCGGGCTCAATGGTATCATGGCCCAGAGACTTGTAAGAAAAATATGTAATCTATGCAGGGAGGAATACTCCCCTTCTGATGATGATCTTAAAAAGATATCGACATGGACAAACGAAGAAAAGGAAATTGCACTCTATAGGGGGAAGGGGTGCAAGAAGTGTGGTTATACCGGTTACATGGGTAGGATTGGAATCTTTGAGCTGATGGTTATCGATAAAAAGATCCGCGAGATGATTGCATCGGGTGCCCATGAAGAAGAAATAAGAGAAGTAGTAATCTCTAGGGGGATGGTTTCAATGAGTGATGACGGTATGAAAAAGGTTGTAGAAGGCATAACAACCCTTGAGGAGCTCAAAAGGGTTATAGGTATTAAGCGTGATGTAATATCAGCAGGGTCTGAGCTATCAGAAGAGGTTTCTCAGATGAAAGATATATGTCCCTGGTGCTCAAAGTCTATTGGGCCTAATCTTCAAAAATGCACTTATTGTGATAGACCTCTTATATTCAAGTGCCTATCATGCAATAGAAAAACTCAACCTGCCTGGAAGCTTTGCCCCTTTTGCGGGACTTCCTTGAAAAAGCCATTAGAAGACAATACCTTGACAATATTCGGGTAAATATCATAATCTGTAAAGCTGTTTTACAGAAAAGATACTGTATGGGATGCCCACTTTATTAGGGAAAGGAGTATAACCCTTGTTTGATATAGTAGAGAAGATAAAACTGTGTCACACCGTCTACCTCCTTAAGATTAGAGCGCCTAAGATAGCCTCCAAGAGAAAGGCAGGGCAGTTTGTTGTTCTACGGGTTCATGAGCAAGGCGAGAGGATACCATTGACAATTGTTGATTCAGATGATGGAAAGGGCACGATAAGCTTAATAGTCCAGGAAGTGGGCAGAACTACAGACCTCCTTTGCGGTCTTGACAAGGGAAACCGGATAATGGATGTTGTTGGCCCCCTTGGCAGACCAACCCATATAGAAAACTTTGGAACAGCGGTCTGTATCGGAGGAGGGATAGGGGTGGCTCCTGTATATCCTATTTCACGTGCACTAAAGGAGGCGGGCAATAGAGTGATTTCGATAATTGGGGCACGGACAAAGGAACTTCTTATATTGGAAGATGAGATGAAAGGGGTAAGTGATGAACTATTTGTCACGACCGATGACGGTAGCTATGGTCACCACGGTTTTGTGACACAGCTTCTTCAAAAGCTAATAGATGATGAGATTAAGATGGATATAGTTCTTGGTATAGGTCCTGTGCCGATGATGAAGGCAGTATGTAATGTGACAAAGCCGTATGATATCCGAACTATAGTAAGCCTTAATCCTATAATGGTCGATGGCACAGGGATGTGTGGGGCCTGCAGGGTTACGATTGGGGGAGAGAATAAGTTTGTATGTGTCGATGGCCCTGAATTTGACGGTCATATGGTCGATTTCGATGAGCTTATAAGGAGAAACAGGAGTTATCTGAGGGAAGAGAAGATAGCAATGGAAGAGTTTACATACCGTGAGGGTGGTGGCTCACGCGAGAGGTGTGAGAGCTAATGAAACCGGATGAGATAAAAGAGCGGATGAAAATCCCTAAACAGCCGATGTCTGAGCAGGACCCGAAAGAGAGGGTGAAGAACTTCTACGAGGTTCCATATGGTTATACTCCTGAACTTGCCATGGAAGAGGCCAGAAGGTGCATACTTTGCAAGAAACCACTCTGTGTGGGCGGGTGTCCTGTAAATATAGATATACCGTGGTTCCTGAGATTAATAGCAGATGGTAAATTCGTTGAAGCGGCCAGAAAGATAAAGGAGACAAATGGTCTCCCTGCTGTTTGCGGCAGGGTTTGCCCGCAGGAGGATCAGTGTGAAAAGGTCTGCGTCATAGGCAAGAAGGGTGAGCCAGTCTCTATCGGAAGGCTCGAGAAATTTGCCGCAGATCATGAAAGAGAGCACGGCGAGGTTTCTATACCTGAAAGCCCTAAGTGGTCTGGCAAGAGGGCAGCAGTGGTGGGCAGTGGACCGGCAGGGCTGACCGTTGCAGGAGACCTGGTAAAGAAGGGACACAAGGTTAAGATTTTCGAAGCGCTTCATACACCTGGTGGCGTCCTGATGTACGGCATACCAGAGTTCAGGCTCCCAAAAAAGGTCGTACAGGCCGAGGTCGAGTATCTCAAGAGGATGGGTGTGGAGATAGAATGTAATGCTGTAATCGGAAAGATAGAAACGGTAGATGAACTCCTTTCAAATGGTTATGATGCCGTATTTATAGGTACAGGTGCGGGACTTCCGTACTTTATGAATATACCGGAGGAGAATCTCGTTGGGGTATATTCGGCAAACGAGTATCTGACGAGAGTAAATCTCATGAAGGCATACCT
>JAUXIU010000174.1 GCA_030620895.1 Deltaproteobacteria bacterium | reverse complement strand
TCATCATAATCCTTCTCTGATATCAGATAATCACTGTAAAGCTTCTCTATCCTCTTGAAGTCTATTTTTGCCTTCTCAAGGTCCGACAAGATCTGCTCATGAGACGCCCTTGTTGCTTCAAGGGTCTTTTTGAGTATATCTGAGCCGATTTTTACAAGCATCTCCCCTTTCTTAACCCTTTGCCCCTCTTCAAAGTTCACCACCTCTACCCTGCCATATACCTCTGAGGCAAGATCAGAGACCTCCTGATAATAGACCGTACCGACAAATTCTGCCTCAGGGGCGATCATGCCGACACCAACCTCACTTACAGCCACCCTGGCAGGTGGCATCTCCATCTTCTTCTTATCCTGTGCATAGATCGCCGAAGGAAAGATTAATGATATCAAGAGAATTAATGTAGCCTTTCTTATCTTTTTAAACATAACCTGCCTCCAGTGGCCTTTTTAAAAATGCCTCTTACCTTCCTTCAGTAATTAGATGTCCTCCATGGTCCAATATCTTGAGAACCGGACTCGATCCCTCTTTATATATCTCTTTTAAATGCTCTATTGGGAGCCATAATGGTTCATCCGATAAATCAAACGTCCCCCAGTGTATTGGAATGAAGGTTTTTGCCCTGACATCCTTTGCAACCTTTATCGCCTCCTCAGGATTAACATGGTATGTCTCCATAAACCACCGCGGCTCATAGGCACCGATGGGAACGAATAAGATGTCTATAGGACCGAACTTCTCACCGATCTCTTTATAACCTTCAAAGTAACCTGAATCTGCTATCCAGTAATATTTTATACCACCTCTCTCTATCAAGAAACTGCACCAGAGTGTCTTGTCGGTATCAAAAATCCTCCTCTTCGACCAGTGATGGACAGGTAGTGAAGTGATCTTTATATCCTCAATCTCATAATCATCCCACCAATCGAGTACAATGTGCTTTGAAGTTCCGATGGAGGAAAACCAATATTCATAACCTGGCCCGGATATAAAGAACGGATCAAATCTCTCTTTTAAAAACATTATGCTCTTGTAATCCAGATGGTCATAATGAGCGTGAGAGATCAAAACATAATCCACTTCGGGCAACTCTTCTGGCTCAAAAGGAAAAGGCGTTTTTCTCTTCAAGAATAGATTTATATCCCAGAATACAGGGTCAGTTATTATTATCTTACCGCCAACCCTCATAAGGACAGTTGAATGTCCAAGCCATACCATATAGTCTCCATGTGTCTTGTTGAGAGTTGTGAAGTCCGGTTTAATAAGATTAAATTCAACAGCCTCCTTTTTTTCTTCACTATAGACGTTTCTTGAAAAGAACTTCCATTTAAGCAGGTCAAAGAAACTCTTTCTGCAATTCATACACCATGGATTGAGAAACCTACCGTCCCTACCGTGATGCAGCTTCTTCCTGCTTACCTCCTCGATCGACAGATCAACTCCATCTCCTGCATATACAGATGAATGAAAGAGGGTCCAAAAGATCACAAGGAAAACCATTAAACGCTTCATTTGTATTTGGTAATTCCATTGTTATAATAGCATGTTACAAGAGATACTTGTTATTATATCTAGATATTTGATATCCCCTTTATGCCTTCTTTCAAGACAGCTATTTTTCATTTTCCAGAGGTTTTTGCGAAACAAAATCATTAATCGTGTATCGTGAATCGTGAATTGTGTATCGAGTTACGATACACGAACCACGAACCACGAACGACGGTTTTTATTATTCGTCAATCTTCAATCTCCAGAGCTCTTTGCGCTGGAAACATTTTTGCCTCCTACAAAAACCCCTTCCATCTCATCGAGGAGGGTCCCGGTGCTATACTTCAGTTCCATTATTGCAACCTGGAGGTCATATTTTGCATTAAACAATCCACTCTGTGCAGATATAAGAGTTGTATCTGCATCTATAACATCAACGTTGGTTGCAATACCGTATTTGAATTGTTTGAAGACCATATTGTAGTTCTCTTCCGCAAATGCAACCTGTTTTCTATACGACTCTATAACAGCACTTAGCGTCTCCATATTGTTAAATGCCGATCTAACCTCTATCTCGATATCCCGTTTAAGGCCTATCCTGCGGAGCTCCGCCTCCCTTGACCTGCTTCTGGCCTCCCTCAGTTCAGCCCTTCTGAGCCCACCCTCAAAGAGCGGGTACGTCAATACCAGGGACCCATATACGGTCTCCTCTTGAAAGAATGTGGTAGTAGGCTCCTGGTCCCTCCATGAATACACACCCTCTAGCTTAAGTGTGGGCAAGAAGTTCCCCTTAGCATACCTGATACCCTCTAATGCAATATTCTGGTCTATGGTACTCCTTTTGTAATCACGCCTTCCCTCAAATGCCATATTTATAAGGTCTTCAATATCTTCTTTGTGGGCGGATTTCAAGGGAGGTTCGACTACCTTTATATCGTCCTTTACCCCTACAAACCTCTTCAATACATCCTTTGCATCTGTAAGACCTCTGGCAGCCTTCGTCAGTTCTGCCTCAGCCCCGGCTGACTCTGCCTCTGCTCTCAAAACCACAGATTTTGTAACATCACCAACCTTAAACCTGCTGGATGCAACCTTACTCCTCTCCTTTGCCCTCCTTAAGGCGGCCTCTTGTATCTCAAGTCCCTTCTCTGCCTTCAGAACACCAAAGTAGGCCCTTGTGGTCTCCAGGATAACCACCTCCCTTGTTGACTCAAACCAGAGCCTCCTCTCCTCTACAGTCATCTTGGCCTGTCTGCGCGCACTCCAGTCCCTACCACCGCTATAGATAGGCTGGGTTAATCTCAATTCGAAGCTGCTTGAATCATTTGGCTGTATGAGAAAACTACCTGCCCTCTTCAGTTCATTATATTTCCTTAAGTTACCATCTGCCGTTAAGGTAGGCATTAATAATGAGGTTGCCTTCCCCAGATTGGTCTTTGCCTGAAAGAGGCTCTCGCCTGCAATCTTTATGGCTTCATGTTCTCCAGCAGACATACGGTAGTCATATTCCTGGGTAACTGTCCTTTCCTCGGCATGCGCATGTTAAGGCAGTAGACATAAAAGAGCGGATAGAATATGGAAT
>JAUXIU010000055.1 GCA_030620895.1 Deltaproteobacteria bacterium | reverse complement strand
TCGGGGACGAATACAGACTACTCTGAACTCGGAGAGAGCTGGTCAGAGCCAGTAGTGGCAACCGTTAAGGTCGATGTCGGCGGGACGGAGACCTCCAAGGTGGTGGCCTTTGTAGGGGCCGGTTACGATAATATAAATGAGGATCTGGACGATGATGGAACTAATACAATGGGGAGGGGGGTCTATGCCATAGAGGTGGCAACACTCGATAGTAACGGTGTGCCTTCATTTTCAACAAGCGGTTACAAGGTCTGGGGTTATACATATGCCGATAACTCATCACTTACAGACTCCATCCCGAGCCAGCTCTCGGTTATAGACATCGACAGCGATGGATATACCGACAGGATATATGTGGGGGATACGGATGCAAATATATGGAGGTTCGATACTACTGATACGGATACCGCCAACTGGACGGGTCGGATGATATTCGAGTCCGACAAGGGGAGTGATAATAGAAAGATCTTCTACAGACCGTCTGTGACCCTCGAGATAGGTTATGAGATGCTCTTCTTCGGAACAGGGGACAGGGCCCATCCTCTCGCAGAAGATGAGGTTGACAGGTTGTATGGAGTAAAGGATACGGATCAGTCTTCCGCAAAGGATGAGAATGACCTCTCGGATGCCACTTCAGGTACCGTGGATGTTACTGGTACCGATGGGTGGTATATTGAACTCCCGAATTTGGGTGAAAAGGACCTTGCCCGGGCGTCTGTGATAAATAAGATAGCTTATTTTACCACATATGAGCCGTCAAGCGTTGTGAGCGGTGATCCCTGCGAGGCGGGAGCCAGGGGGACAGCGCGGCTATATGCAGTGGAGTATCTCACGGCAGCTGCGGCGTATAACTACGATACGAGCAATGATTCAGGCGGCTTTGTGGTTTTAGAGACCTCTGACAGGTCTACGCTTATAGGAACAGGCATCCCGTCAGGTGTTGTGGTGGTTATATCCCCATCCGGGATATCTGCCCTCATAGGTGTCGGCGGTGCCATAGTAACACCAGAGGTGAGTGATACAGGAAGCATCATACCTGTATACTGGAGGGAGGTGCGATAGTAATGCATAGATTAAAGATAATACAGTTTATCGTAGTCCTGTCTCTCATATATATATCAACCTCGGTAACGGTATTTGCAGAGGACATTGGAGATGATTCGGTTGCTCAGAGGTTCATACAGGGTTATGTCAGTGAGGACGATGGGAGCAGGCTTGTCCTGAATGAGACGTGGACGATACATATAACGGAAGAGACTGAGTTTTTTAACAGAAGGGGGAAGGAGCTAAAACAACTCACCCTCAGGGGACATAAATGGATATATGTGGAGGGGCTTTTAAATCCAGACGGGAGCATTCAGGCCCAGAAGATATATCTCATCCCAGGAATTGTAAAGATAAAGGATAGGAGAAAATATCCTTTCATGCAGATCCCGTGAGGCGGCCTTCCCGTTAATGCAGATGATGATAAGATCAAAGATATACATTCTTCTTCTTCTGGTACTCTGTTCGATGACCTCCCTCCTTTCATGCACCAGGGGGGATGAGGGGAAGGAAGAGGCAGGCCCTATACGTGAAGAGGTATCCGCAGAGCCAGGGCCTTTAACTGAAGGAACCTTCTCTATGGAGGTAATACCGGAGAACCCCACAGTGACTACAGACCTCCAGGTTTTATTCTCCGGTGATGTCAGTAGGGTGACCCTCCAGTGGATGAGAAACGGCAGGCCGATAGTTGGGGCAACAGGGGTACGTCTTGGAGGAGATAGCTTTAAGAAGGGAGATCGGGTCTCTGTAATTGCTCATGCAGGTGGTGTGGAAAAAAGCTATAGCGTACTGATAGGTAATTCCCCGCCATCTGTTAAAGAGATAAGCCTCATGTCTGAGCGTATATACAGGGGTGTAGATATTGTTGTGGAGGTAACTGGATCGGACCCGGACGGCGATAAGATAGGGTATGAGTATCAATGGATTATAGATGGGGAAGAGGATATGGCACTTGGCGGACCTGCCCTTAAGGGTGATATGTACAGAAGGGGGTCAAAAGTGGCTATCAGGGTCACACCGTATGACGAGAATGATAAGGGTGATCCATATACCATGAAACCGATCGAGATCTCCAATGCACCGCCGAGGTTCATCTCAACCCCTCCAGATGCGTTTGAAGGCCGCACCTATACCTATAAGGTTGATGCGATCGATCCCGATGGAGATGACGTCAGATACTCCCTCTCCTCCGCACCAGAGGGGATGGAGATCGATAGGGTGGGGGTGATAAGGTGGGCTATTGGAGTCGATGATGGGGGGACACACAAAATAGAGGTGGTGATAAGTGATGCTTATGGTAGCAAGGCCTTTCAGATATACAGCATTACGATTAGCATCCCGGAGGTATAGGGGGATGATGGCTTCTGCCGCGGGTTTTACCCTGATAGAGCTCATCGTCGTTATCTCTGTCATGCTAATAACGCTGACCATTGCCCTTCCGAGCTTCGTTCAGTGGACTGAATCCCTGAGGTACAGGGAGGTAAGCCGTGATATAGCCTCCAAGCTAAGGTCTGGAAGGCAGATGGCTGTAAGTAATAACCTTGAATATAGGTTGGAATTTGACATAGATGGAAGACAGTATAGGTTGGTTCAGGGGAATCTGTCTTCGGGCAGCACCGACTGGACAGAGGTAGTAAAGCCGTGGAAGTCCCTCGACACTTCTGTTTTCTGGGCTACTGGCGGTAGTTGCGGTGGCACTGCGGACATGAATATTGAATTTAACCCCAATGGAACGGCGTCATCGGGGACGACCTGTATACAGGACAGAAGCGGTATCGAACAGTACAGGGTGGAAGTGACCGCATCGAGTGGAAGGGTTCGAATCGAGTAGAAAAAGATGAGAGCCTCTTCGCATATCCTTATGATACATGATTTTCATACTGTATGTGCATCTATTTATGACGTTGTGTGACGCTTAATATTGGTCAGGAGAAGGTTAATCCCTCTTAGGAGAATTTTCTGTCTGGCAAATGAATTCATAATTATTATATAAGTTGATATAAATTAAAAGTGAATTACAATTAACTTTAAAAAAAGCTTGACAAATTATTTTATATGGAATAGAGTTTGCAATATTGATATAAAAATGTCGAAAAGGGGTGATAGAATATGCCGTTTAAGAATGACTCCAAAAACAATCTGAAGAAGATAAGGGAGAATATTCTCTTAAGCAAATCTGAACTCGCAAGGAAGGCAGGTGTTTCTCCTCTTACTATAGACAGGATTGAAAAGGGTTTCGGTTGCAGGATGGATACAAAGAGAAAGATAATACATGCCCTTGGTTTAAAGATTTCGGAGAAAGAAAAAGTTTTCGTGGACAAGTGACTTAAATCACTGATAGTGGAAAGTCGTGCCTGGTAGAATTGGTTTCGTAATAAGACCTTAAGAAATTCTGTAAAGAAATTGTATCTGAATAGAGGCAAAATGAAAATCTCAAAAATCGATTATAATGAAAATTATATTAGGTAGGCGTTTATGAAGCTAGATTTGCCGTTCTTGAAAAAAAATGACCTTATAGGCTTGGATATAGGTTCCAACTCTATAAAGTTCGTTCAGTTGAGTAAAGGAAAACAGGGTTGGCAACTTGTAAAACTCGGTATCGGATACCTCCCACCTGAGGCCATCGTCGATGGCTCCATTATAGATTCACTAACAGTTGCAGATACAATAAAGAATTTGGTAAAAGAACAGGATATCAAGCTCAACGAGGTGGCTTCAGCACTGACAGGTCACTCCATAATTATCAAAAAGGTAAGCCTCCCTGTGATGACTGAAGATGAGCTGGCAGAGAGTATCCAATGGGAAGCAGAACAGTATATCCCTTTCCCGATATCAGATGTCAACCTGGACTTTCAGATACTTGGTGTAGACACAGAAGGTGGCGGTCAGATGGATGTAATGCTGGTTGCTGTAAAGAAGGATGTTATCAATGATTATATAAATGTCATTAAAGATGCCGGACTGGAACCGGTAGTAATGGATGTAGATTCTTTTGCACTTGAGAATCTCCTGGAGGCAAATTATAATTTTGAGCCGAATGAGAATGTAGCTATTGTGAATGTTGGTGCGAGTATCACGGGTCTGAGTATCCTCGTGGGTGGCGTTACCGTCTTTACAAGGGCTGTGCCTATGGGTGGCAATCAATTTGCGGAGGAGATACAAAAAGAAATAAGTATCAGTTTTAAGGATGCTGAGGCAGTTAAACTGGGACAGGAAGTTGAAGGGGTAGACCCGAATACAGTTACACCAATAATAGAAAGGCTTTCCGGAAAGCTGGCAATCGAAATAAAGAGGTCAATAGATTTTTTCCTCGGTGGAAGCGCCGGTGTATATATTAACAAGATATTTTTAAGCGGCGGAGCATCAAGGGCAAAAGCTCTCTCTTCAACCATTGAGAGTGGGACTACGCTGCCTGTAGAGGTGATAGAGCCATTTAAAAACATTATTTGTAATGAAAAGACCTTTGACCTCAATTATCTCAAGGAGATGTCTCCGTACTTTGCCGTTGCAATGGGTCTGGCGATGAGGAGGGTTGCTGATAGATGATTAAGATTAATCTTCTACCTGTAAGGGCTTCCAAAAAGAAAGAGGCTATAAGACAACAATTGTCCATTGCCGGGCTCCTGATTCTGGCACTCTTTGTAATATTTGGTGGTATCTATTGGAATAAGAGCAACAAAATATCCAGGGCCAGGGCGGATATCAGCAAGAATGAAGAGGAGCTCAAGAAATTAAAGATAAAGGTGGGAGAACTTTCCAAGATAAAGAGGCAGAAAGAGGTTGTGCTGGAAAAGCTCAAGATAGTCAAAAAGCTTGAGACAGATAGGAGAGGTCCTGTAAAGATGTTGCAGAATATAAGCGATGCGATACCAGAAAAGGCGTGGATAGAATCACTTAAAGAAGAAGCAAGTATAATAACGCTCAGCGGTTTTGCTTCTACCGAGGATGTGGTGGCTGATTTTATGAGGGGATTGGAAAAATATTCGGAACTCGGCAGGGTAGAATTGGTGATTGTACAAAAGACAAAGAAAGAGGATGTTGATCTGATCAGCTTTACAATAAAACTTATAAAAAGCTAGAGATCAAAGAGAAAAGATATGGCTATAGATCTGAAATTGGATAAGATAATGAAGATGCCTATGTCCAGGAGGATCCTTATCCTGGTGCTTATCTACCTTTTCTTTATTGTAGCTTTTTATATGCTTATCTATAGCCCTAAGAATCTTGAAACAAACAGTCTGAATGTTAGGTTGGAAGGATTAAAAAAGAAGGTTGCTGAAAACAGGGTTATAGCGGCCAATATCCCGAAGTTTAAAAGGGAGAAGGAAGAACTCGAGGCACAACTCAGGAAGGCCCTTGCTCAGCTTCCTAACAAGAAGGAGATACCTAACCTTATAAATAATATCTCGATGGCTGGAAAGGAATCAGGGCTTGATATATTGATATTCAAACCTATAGGTGAAAAAAAGAAAGATTTCTATGCCGAGGTTCCAGTAAGTATGAAGGTTAGAAGTGGATTTGAGAGCCTCTATGCCTTCTGTCAAAAGGTGGGAAGTATGTCCAGGATCGTTAATATAGGTGGCCTGAATATATCATCAAGCAAGGATAAACAGGGCGATATAGTGCTTACATCCAACTTTATGGCAACAACCTTCAGGTTCATATCAGAGGGAGATAGAAAAGCTGAAAAAGGACAAAAGGGAAGAAGATGAGCAGGAAATGGAAAAGTAGTTTGCTGGTATTATGCCTATCCCTTTTACTGGTTGCATGCAAAGGGGAAGAACCTCAGCCTCAGGTTGTCTCAAAGAAGCGGGTAGTGAAACATGCAGCAAAACCCGAGTCTGTAAGGTTGGAGAGCCCCGCGGAAGAGGAGGCACCTGTGGAAGTAGCTGTTATAGAGAGGAATCCATTTAAACCCTTTGTATTTGCTAAACCCTCTGAAATCTTTGAACTTAAGACACCGCTACAGAGGTACTCTATCGGTCAATTAAGACTTACTGCTATTATCTGGGGAATAAAACAGCCGGTTGGGATGGTTGAGGCGCCTGATGGTAAGGGGTATGTTGTTAAGAAGGGAGACTTGATCGGGGATAAGAACGGTAGGGTGGTACAGGTAAAGAAGAGCAGTATTGTAATATTGGAGAGACATAAGGATCATACCGGAAGGGTCAGGCTCAATAAAACATCTATTAAACTACCGTCATCTAAGGAGGGGTGAGGTAAGATGAATATAAAACAAGCAAGGTATAATGTGTTCCTGGCCAAAGGCCAGAAGAGAGATTTGAAAAATATATACCCTCAGCTCTCTGTCCTGATCTCTGTTATTTTTGTCATCTTTTTGACAGGGTGCGGTCCCCAGAGAGTTGCCAAGGCAGATAAGGATGTGCCAAGACTGACCACGATAAAGGCAATTGGAGTCGTTGGGGAAGGAGATTCAATACTTATTGAGGCAGCTGGAAAGATAAAATACACCGCATTCAACCTTATGGATCCTCCAAGGCTTATTATAGATATGCCCGATGCAAATTTGGATAATGTTGATAAACCTATAGCTGTAAATAACGATTTTATCACTGAGATCGATACCTCTACTTATGGCTATGGTGACAGGAAGATTGGGAGAATTGAGGTTGGTCTAAAGGAGGGGATAGAACATGAGATAAAGGTAGGCGAGGACAGACTTACGGTGAAGCTAACAAAGAGTGTCTTTATATCGGGCTTTGCTACCCAGCAACTAATGGAGGCAGAGGAAGTTAAGGCCGAAATGGTGGAGCCGGCGGGGGCAGAAGAGGAAGAGATAATAGAAAGAGAGTATATATTGGTTTCTGAGAGTAAGGAGGTTGAAGCAGAGTATAGGGATGTGGATTTAGAGTTTGCTCCTGAGGAAGATATTTCAGTGGGGTGGGATTCAGGTGCGGAGACTATTAATGTTAGTTCGGGTAAGGCCGATAAGATATTGAAGATTGAGGC
>JAUXIU010000111.1 GCA_030620895.1 Deltaproteobacteria bacterium | reverse complement strand
CGCACCCTCGCACGCAGCGAGGCTTCTTGAAACCTCATAACTAAAATCCACATGCCCCGGAGTATCTATAAGATTTAGCACGTACTCACGACCGTCTACGGCCTTATATAACAACCTTGCAGTCTGAGCCTTTATGGTAATCCCCCTCTCTCTTTCAAGGTCCATCTTATCCAGAAACTGGTCCACCTTATCCCTCTTTGTTATTGTTCCGGTAATCTCCAGAAGTCTATCGGATAGCGTTGATTTTCCATGGTCTACATGGGCTATAATCGAAAAATTTCTTATATTGCCTTGTTCCATAATTTCCTAACTTCAAACAATATTATATATTAAAAATGTATATTTATCCGGCAAAATAAAACTTGTTTCCAGTGCTAAAACCCCTGAAAACTTTATAAACACAATAAATTATGTAAACCAACTACCCCTTGCTGCTTACCTTATTCCAATGGACCCTCATTCATCCCCCACGCCAAATGCATCCTTCACAAGCTCTATCTCTTCCTCCTTATCACCTCGAATTATAATCCCTACCACATCAAATCTGGCGGGTCTATCCATCAGTCTCTTCTGTTTCAGGTAGGTTAGTGCAACCTTAATAAGCTGTTTTTGTTTCCTCCAATTCACAGCAAGCTTCGGTGGCCCGAAGTTCTCTTTATTTCTCGTTTTGACTTCAACAAATACAATAGACTTACCGTCAAGGGCAATTATATCTATCTCGCCGTTTCTACATCTAAAATTTCTATCCAGCACCTTATAACCGGCTCGCTCTAAAAAGCCTACGGCAATATCCTCTCCTTTTTGCCCCAGCAAAAGTCTCTTTATTGTCATAGGGGTCAGATAGATAAAGATAATTTCATGGAGTCAGGAACCTGACTATTTAAATACTTTTAAAACTTGCTCTGTGTATAGGAGACCTGCCAAGTCTCCGCAATTCTGTACGGTGATCTTTTGTACCATAGCCTTTATTCTTCGCAAATCTATACTCGGGATAGATTTTGTTGTAGGCATCCATTATGTGGTCTCTGGTTGTTTTGGCAACTATAGAGGCAGCAGCAATACTTATGCTCAGGGTATCACCTTTTACGATAGGTGTTTGCTTTATAGTTGAGCGAATCG
Organism: Deltaproteobacteria bacterium; assembly: GCA_030620895.1. Classification (GTDB taxonomy): domain Bacteria; phylum Desulfobacterota; class GWC2-55-46; order S146-70; family JAUXIU01; genus JAUXIU01. The sequence goes on along the minus strand of JAUXIU010000111.1, from coordinate 3,245 downwards.
TAAAGAGACCGTCTATGAGTAGTAGGTGGGGCACTGGATTTAGGGCATTTACAGCCCTTTCCATCGCCAAGAGAGATGCATTATGGATATTAATCTCATCGACAAGCGAAGGCCATACTATCCCCACCCCTATTGTGAGCGCTTCTCTATTTATCGCCAGAAGAAGAGACTCTCTTTTGCCCGGTGTCAAGGCCTTGGAGTCCTTCAAAACTAGATCTTCGGGTGGCGACGAAAAGACAACAGCAGAGGCAACAACCGGGCCTGCCAGTGGCCCCCTTCCGGCCTCATCCACCCCAGCAATGAGACTATATCCCTTTTGAATAGCGTCACTCTCGTATAAGCTTAACGATTCAGACGCCATATAGCTCGTATCATTATCAGTGCAGTTTAATAGGGGCCTAATTTGAAATCAGGCTAAGGAGAATAGATAGACTTATGTTATTCCTTATGCCTATCCCTTTCCTTAATCCTTGCAGCTTTACCTTTCAGCCCCCTCAGGTAATAGAGTCTTGCCCTTCTGACAGACCCTTTGGTGAGAACCTTAATGGAATCGATGATTGGGGAGTGGAGTGGAAATACCCTCTCAACACCTATACCATATGAAATCTTCCTTACAGTGAAGGTGGTTTTTGTACTACCCCCGCGTTTTCTTATAACTACCCCTTCAAAGGCCTGAAGCCTCTCCTTATCACCTTCCTTGATCTTTACACTAACCCTTACTGTATCACCAGGCCTGAATGCTGGGATGTCTGTTCTAATGTGCTTCCTTTCAATATCCTCTATCGCTCCCACTGAAAATCCTCCTTCTTTATTATCCCTTTTTTGCTTTTTATAATTCCTTCTACTTAGTTTTCATCCGATAAGTGCTCTTTTGCCTGGGACAGTCCCTTTATTTTCTGTTTTCTATAGTTCCTTTTGCTTGGATTGTCTTCCAATCAGTTCCGGTCTTCTTTCGAGTGTCCTTTTCTGACTCTCCTGCTGTCTCCATTTTTCTATCTCTTTATGATTTCCAGAAAGGAGCACTGATGGTACCTTCAGGCCTCTAAAATTTCCTGGTCTTGTATATTGCGGATACTCCAGCAGTCCATTTGAAAATGATTCAGTTTCTATCGATTTCTGTGAACCCAGAACCCCTGAAATTAACCTGGTTACTGACTCTAAAATTACCAGGGCTGGAGTTTCCCCCCCCATCAGCACATAGTCGCCAATTGAAATCTCCATATCTACAAAATCCCTGATCCTTTCATCTACCCCCTCATATCTACCACAAACAACAATCAGCTTCTTCAGACCTGAAAGTTCACGTGCTATTTCTTGATTTAGGGGTACTCCCTGGGGTGTTACAAGTATAACCTTATCGTCTGAACCACTCCTAACAGCATCTATCGCCTCAACGGTTGGCTCAACCTTCATCAACATACCAGCCCCGCCGCCATAGGGAGAATCATCGGTAGTTTTATGCCTGTCATGGGCATAATCTCTTATGTTATGTATCTCAACCTCCAGGAGCCCATTCTCAATTGCCCTCCTGATGATACCCTGCTTAAGAGGTGATTCAAAAAATTCAGGGAATATTGTCAATACATCATATTTCATCTTCTCTTACAGACGGCCCTCAATAAGATGAACCAGCATCTTCTTTTTCTTTACATCTACCTTCAGTACAACATCCTTTATGGCTGGGATAAGAACCTCCCCGATTGGACCGTCCACTACATAGACGTCATTGCTACCCGTTGATAAGATATCTGTTATCGAACCCAGATATCTTCCATCATCTGCCTCAACCTCCATTCCTTCTATCTCAAATCTGTAGTATTCACCCTCAGGCAGTTTTTTAAAGAAAGATCTCTTTAAAAGAACCTCACAACCTATCAGAGCAGCGGCTTCTTCCCTGGAATTAATATCTGCAAGCTTAACAAGTATTACTCTTTTATGTGGCCTGCTCCAAAGGACTTCATGTTCAGCAATACCTTCTTCGCTTTGAATGTTGAGTGCCTTCCATGCCCCATTTTCATAATCGCCATAGGAAAGAACCTTTATCTCTCCCCTGATTCCATGAATACCGACTATCTTTCCTGCTTGAACCAGTTCCTCGCTACTCAATTATCTCCAAAACCGAGCGTTTCTTCAGTTTGTTTGAAGCTGCAGTAAGTATAGTCCTCATGGCCTGGGCCGTTCTTCCATGTTTACCTATCACTTTACCAAGGTCTTCTTTGGCAACAGCCAATTCAATGACAGAGGTATTTTCCCCTTCAATCTCTGTTACACGAACTTGATCAGATTGGTCTACAAGAGCCTTTGCAATCATCTCAATTAATTCTCTCATGATATTCACCTCCAGTTTACATTTACAGTTGGAAAAGTAGGATGTATAATTATTATTCGGCCTTTACCTCTTCGCCAAGGACACCTGCCTTTTTGATAAGGCTCGCAACCGTAACAGTGGGCGTGGCCCCTTTTTTGAGCCATTCGCGAACCTTTTCACCTTTGAGCTCAACTACAGCAGGGTCTAGATTTGGATTATATGTACCAACTATCTCCTTAAATCTGCCATCCCTCGGTGATCTTGAGTCAGCCACAACTATTCTATAAAATGGCTTCTTTTTCGTTCCAAATCTCGCGAGTCTTATTCTTACTGCCATAATGTCTAATCACCTCCTAGAATATTTATTGTTTGTCCATTAAAAAAACTCAAGCTTTAATGTTTTTAATCAGTGTAATCTGATTGTAATCTGCGTAATCATTGTTTTTACACTTTTTGCAGTAAAAACAATATTTAGATTTCCATCTAACATATTTACATGGGTGGGAGGAACTCTTTCAAGAAATTAAGTCCCTTTCCTTTACCTTCTCTCTTCTTGATCTTTTTCATCATCTTGCGCATCTGCTCATATTGCTTCATTAGCTTATTTATATCTTGCACCTTTGTGCCGCTACCTTTTGCAATCCTCTGCCTTCGTCTGGCGTTTAAGACAGTCGGTTTTAACCTCTCCTTTCTCGTCATCGAATCTATTATTGCTTCAATCTTGACAAGCTCTTTCTCATCTGGCTTTACATCATGAGCCTTCTGCATCTCCTTAAATCCTGGAATCATCGAAAGTATATTTTCAAGGGAACCCATCTTTTTAACCTGCCCCAACTGCTCCTTGAAATCTTCAAGCGTAAAAACATTCTTCCTTATCTTTTTCTCAAGTTCCTTCGCCCTCTTTTCATCAACAACCTCATAGGCCTTCTCAACCAGG
>JAUXIU010000144.1 GCA_030620895.1 Deltaproteobacteria bacterium | reverse complement strand
TTGAGGTGGAGCTTATAGCTCCTATAGCTATGGAAGAGGGGTTGAGGTTTGCTATAAGGGAAGGCGGCAGGACAGTTGGTGCAGGGGTCGTAACCAAAATATTGAAATAAAAAGAGGCAGGGTATCAGGGTATCAATGATGACAGATAGGCAAAAACGATGAGAGACATAATAACTCTGGCGTGTAGTGAGTGTAAACGCAGAAACTATAGCACAACAAAAAACAAGAGGACTACTCCTGATAGATTGGCATTGAAAAAATATTGTAAATTCTGTAGGAAGCACACCGTCCATAGAGAAACTAAGTAAATATTAGATGTGAGCAGATAAATATAGGCTATATATCTTAAAACAAGCCCAAAGGATTCCTATTGTTTATAGGCCAGTAGCTCCAACGGCTAGAGCAGCGGTCTCCAAAACCGCGGGTTGGGGGTTCGAATCCCTCCTGGCCTGCCAGTTAAAATTCAGTTTATTAACTGATAAAGGATACCTAAACAACTTTAGAGAAGGCAAAGATGGAGTATGTTGATAAAGCAAAGCAGTTTTTTAATGAGGCAAGGCAGGAGCTTAAGAAGGTTACATGGCCCAACAAGCAGCGTATTGCTACGTCCACATGGGTTGTTTTGGCTATGGTTATCTTTATGGCCATATTCTTTGGAATAGCCGACTATGCCTTGGGGAAGCTCATCAAGTATATTCTTAAATTAGGATAATATGTCTAAAAAGTGGTATGTTATTCATACATATTCCGGTTTTGAGAACAGGGTAAAAACAAGCCTTGAAGAGAGGATAAGGAGTGCAGGTCTCGATAATATGTTCTCTGATACCCTCGTACCTTCGGAGAAAGTAGTGGAGATGCTCAAGGGGGAAAAAAAGACAACCTCCAGAAAATTTTTTCCAGGTTATATTCTTGTAAATATGGAACTTAATGAGGATACATGGCACCTTGTAAAGAATACGCCAAAGGTTACAGGTTTTGTGGGTGGAACAAACCCACCGTCGATCTCGGACGAAGAGATTGTTAAGATAAAGCACCAGATGGAGGAGGGGGCGGTCAAGCCAAAACCGAAGGTTCTATTTGAGAAGGGTGAGAACATCAGGGTTGTGGATGGTCCTTTCACAAATTTTATTGGTATCGTCGATGAGGTAAAACTTGACAAAGGTAAATTAAGAGTTCTTGTAAGCATATTTGGAAGGGCAACATCGGTTGAATTGGATTTTGTACAAGTGGAAAAGTCATAAGTAAATTATAGATTTTCAGCAGTCGGTTATGGGTTGAGATGGGAGAGAATATCCGATGCCTTTAACTGATAGCTATATGGGGGATAAAGATGGCAAAGAAGGTTATTACACAGATAAAATTACAAATACCGGCGGGCAAGGCTAGTCCGTCCCCTCCTGTAGGGCCAGCGCTTGGTCAGCATGGAGTGAATATCATGGAGTTTTGTAAGTCCTTCAATACTAAAACACAGAAGGAAGAAGGGATGATAATTCCTGTAGTGCTAACTGTATATGCCGATAGGTCGTTTGCCTTTATTACAAAAACACCTCCAGCTTCTATACTTATAAAAAAGGCATCTGGTGTTGAGAAAGGCTCTGGTGTGCCAAACAAAGAGAAGGTTGGTAAGATAACCAGGAAGCAGATTGAGGATATAGCGAAATTGAAGGCCCCTGATCTAACGGCTGCAAGTTTAGAGGCGGCTGTTAAAATTATCGAGGGGACGGCTAGAAGTATGGGAATAGCAGTGGAGGGATAATTAGTAATGGGTAAGAAGTATCTGGAGATAAAGGCAAAGCTGGGTCTGGATAATACAAAATCGCACGATTTTGCGGAAGCGATCAAGTGTTTGCCAAAAGCGGCCACAGCCAGGTTTGACGAGACGGTTGACCTGGCCATTCATCTTGGTGTTGACCCCAGGCGTCCTGAACAGGTTGTGAGGGGCACTGTAAAGCTTCCTTATGGGACAGGCAAGACAATCAAGATACTGGTCTTTGCAAAAGGTGAAAAGGAGACGGAGGCAAAGGATGCCGGGGCTGATTATGTGGGAGGAGAGGAGCTAATTGAGAAGATTAACAAGGGGTGGTTTGATTTTGATAAAGTAGTTGCAACGCCGGATATGATGGGGGTTGTTGGGAAACTTGGTAAGGTTCTTGGTCCAAAGGGACTTATGCCCAATCCTAAAGTTGGAACTGTGACCTTCGAGGTTGGAAAGGCTGTCACTGAATTAAAGTCAGGTAAGATTGAATACAAGGTCGATAAAAGCGGGAATCTACATGTTTCATTCGGAAAGGTTTCATTTGGAACAGATAAATTAAAAGCCAACCTTACTACATTGGTGGAGAGCATAGTTAAGGCAAAGCCATCCACCAGTAAGGGTACATATATAAAGAGCGCCACCATCTCAACAACCATGGGGCCTGGAATAAGGATAGACCCGGTTGATATAAGAAATATCTTCAGGTAATGTTAAAATATTCTCTGTGTTGAAGACAGTGGGGGCGTAGGCTTAATAAGCCCACTCAGACCAGAAGAGATTGCAAGTATAGTAGCAGCTGCAATTAGTCTAGAGTAACAACCTACGATACGCTTATCTCGACTGTACGAATCCAATTATCCAACCTCTAGCTGTCTTCGCTCAAAATACAGTGATAGAAAGGAGGGAAGAACAATTAATAAAACTGAAAAAAAGGCAATGATAGATAGTATCAAGGATGCGATCCAAAAGTCTAAAGCAATCTTTGTAACTGATTACCGCGGTCTTAAGGTTGAAGATGTTGTGGGGCTTAGGAAGTCTTTAAGGGAAGTCTCGGCGGAATTCAGGGTTGTTAAGAATACACTGGCACGTATAGCCTATAAAGATTCTGAGCCGGAATCATTAATCGGTTCTTTCGAAGGACCAACAGCTATGGCTTTTAGCTATGCCGATCCTGTAGCCACAGCAAAGGTACTTATTAAATTTTCTAAAAAGAAGCCGGACCTTAAAATTAAGATAGGCTCTCTGGACAACAGAGTAATTGACCTTGGGGAGATAAAGGCCCTGTCAGAATTACCAAGCCTCGATACACTTCGTGGTAAGATAGTCGGTCTTCTTATATCCTCTGGGACAAACTTGGCGATGCTCATGAACTCGCCGGCTACAAAGGTAGTGCGTGTCACAAGAGCCTATTCTGAAAGAGGTTAGATGTATCATGAAAATGGCTGTTTTTTATGTGACGAGTGGCATGTTTTTATAAGGAAAACTATAACAAGGCTTAAAAAAATAACCGATTAAAGGAGAGAAAAGGAGAGAAGAAGATGGCAGATTTAAAAAAGATAGCAAAAGATCTGAGTGGTCTTACAGTAATGGAGGCCGCGGAATTGAGTAAGATTTTAGAGGATAAATGGGGAGTAAGCGCAGCAGCACCTGTGGCTGTTGCCGCAACAGGGGCAGCAGCTCCAGAAGCAGCGCCGACTGCAGAGGAGAAGACGGAATTTACCCTTGTACTCAAGGCTTTTGGCTCCGAAAAGATAAAAGTAATAAAAGAGGTCAGGGCGATAACAAGTCTTGGCTTGAAGGAGGCAAAAGACCTTGTTGAGGGGGCTCCCA
>JAUXIU010000190.1 GCA_030620895.1 Deltaproteobacteria bacterium | reverse complement strand
TAGTGTCCATCCGGAAACTCATTTGGACACTGATGCAGTTTTCAATTTGGAAAGAAGCAATTTTGTGCAAGAAGGGGACTGTCCCAGATTCTGATTTTGCTATGCGCAGAGCGCTTTGCGCAAAGCGTGTTCTTGAGTTGGGACTGTTCCAAAGGAGGCTCAGGTTAAGGCTAAGGTTAAGAAATCCTGTTTTACAACTCGCAACTCGTAACACGCAACACGAACCGTAACTTGAATCTTGCAACTTGTAACTTTGAATGGCGAAACCTAAAGGTTTCGGCTACGTTCGTGTATAATCTGATATTAAAGTAAAGGGAAATCATGAAGAACCTGTTGAAGAGGATGGAAAAATTGACAGATGAGATGAAGGATATACTTATAAAGTACAGGCGGGATATTCACCAGAATCCAGAGCTGAGTGGTATGGAGGAGAAGACCTCAGCCTATGTAGCGACAGTCCTTAAGGCTAATGATATTGAGGTTGTTAGAAATGTCGGGGGATATGGTGTCGTTGGTATTATAAATGGTAAGAGGGGTGGCAAGACCATAGCCCTCAGGGCTGATATGGATGCCTTGCCGTTACATGATGATAAAAAGAAAGACTACGCCTCGAAGGTTTCTGGTGCGATGCATTCCTGTGGTCATGATGTGCATACAGCGGTATTGCTTGGTGTTGCAACGGTACTTTCAAAGATGAAAGAGGAGTATAAGGGTAATGTGAAGTTGATCTTTCAACCTTCTGAAGAGAGACCTGGCGGAGGGGCGTGGGACATGATACAAAAAGGTGTTCTGGAGAATCCTACACCATCAGCCATAATTGCCCTCCATGTCTTTCCGGACCTCCCTTCAGGAGAAATAGGCTGCAAGCCCGGAGTTATAACCGCCTCAACAGATGGATTTGCTATTACAATTCACGGAAAAAGCGGTCATGCTGCCAGGCCTCATCAGACCATTGATGCGATACTGGTCGCTTCTCATGTAATAGAAACCCTTCAGCATATTATAAGCAGGCGTATAGATCCCCTTCACCCTGCTGTTATAACCATAGGGACGATCTCTGGAGGGACAGCTGCTAATATAGTGGCTGACAGGGTTGAACTCACAGGGACTGTAAGGTCTTTAAACCCGGAGATCAGGGGAAAACTTCCTCAGCTCATGGAACAGGTCATAAAGGGTATAACCGAGGCTATGGGCGGCAGCTATGAATTTACCTTTACACAGGGCAACCCCTCTGTAGTAAATGATGAAGAGATAGCTTCCCTGATTATAACGAGCGCTAAAGATATCCTCGGTGATGATAAGGTGGTAGAACTTGAAGAGCCTACAATGGGCGGTGAGGATTTTTCTCTTTTTACAGAGAAAATACCAGGTTCGTTTTTCAGACTTGGCACAAGTAATCCAGAGAAGGGTATAATACATCCTTTACACCATAGACTCTTTGATGTAGACGAGGATGCACTACTTGTAGGTGTAAAGGTTATGGCGTGGTCAGTCATTCGCTTCCTCAAAGAGAATTAGCCCTCAAACCCCTCTTTAATAAAACCTTGATGGCTTTGTAAAAAGTCGATTCTCAATACCGGAATAAAAGGTGTTAGAACAGGCGAGCATTACGCATCATGCACAACGGTAGTATAGAACGGAGTGTTTACTACCAACCATGAAGCCATGAGAAGAAAAAAAATCATTGTTACAATAATTATTATTATCTTTACATTGGTGGTAGCTGCTGACGACGATATAGTAAATGCATCTAGCTTAAATGAGAAATCTCCTACAAAGAACACTTGCCAGATCCTTTCTCTAAAAGATCGGTATAATCTCTTAGAGGACTACTGGGCGCGGCCCATACCGATGCAGGGCAAGGCACCTGATGGGTTTACCGGGTTGGAATCATCCCTCTATCCAGAGGACTGCGGGGTATGCCATCAGCTTCAATACGCCGACTGGAGTGGATCGATACACAGCATGGCTGTAAGTCCTGGTCTTATCGGCCAGCTCTCCCCTTACAAAGATCCAGATTTTGCAATATCGTGCTACTTCTGTCATGCACCTTTGAGTGAACAACAGGAGTATGTGGTTATAGATGGGGAGTATAAGAAGAATGAGCGTTTTGACGAGAGACTCAAGAAAAGTGGAGTGAACTGCGGTGTCTGTCATCTAAGGGAATACAGAAGGTTCGGTCCGTCGCCTATAAAAAGCAGAAAACCCGGAAAGGCCCATGGCGGTTTTATAGAATCCAGGTATTTTGAGCAGTCAGAATTCTGTGCTGCATGCCATCAGTTTCCTGAAGGGGCCACATCCATTAACGGTAAGTTGCTTGAAAATACCTATCAGGAATGGCTGGCCAGCCCATATCCGGCAAAGGGTATATCATGCCAGGGGTGTCATATGCCGGATAGAAGACATCTCTTCCGTGGGATACATGACCGTGAAATGGTGGCAAGCGGTGTTGACATTGTAGTGGAGGAGAAGATAAGTGGCCTTAAAAAAGGTGCAGTCCTCATAATAACTAACAACGGAACCGGTCATTATTTTCCGACCTATGTTACGCCCCTGATAGTTGTTAGAGGCGCACTGCTCGATAAGAACGGTGTAACAATGGAGGCATCTAAAAAGGAGGAGTATGTCGGGAGGAGGATAAGCCTTGACCTTAGCCGTGAGATAGCAGATACACGTATACCGCCGATGGGGAGCTTTGTCTTCGATTATTTGCCTGAATATACCAATGATGCTAAGAAGGTCTCCCTTGAGGTGTGGGTCTATCCCGATAGTTTTTACAACGAGTT
>JAUXIU010000151.1 GCA_030620895.1 Deltaproteobacteria bacterium | reverse complement strand
GTGGCTATAATATCTTCCTTTTGGAGGGAGGTAATTGTGGTCGGAAAGGACATTATCACTTTGGGGGGACACTAATTTAATAATTTGATTCTATATTTGATTTTACTGCAAAAAGCGTAAAAATAAAGATTACACAGATTACAATTAGATTACACCGATTAAAAACAGTTTCCAGAGGTTTTGGCGAAACAAAATCATTAATCGTGGATCGTGGATTGTCGTTCGAGTTTCGAATTTAAGCATTTAAGGTCCCATAATTCATTCTTTTCATTCGTATTATAGATTCGTAATTCCTGATTCATAATCCCTAATTCATTCTTTTTTCAGGGGTTTTTGCACTGGAAACATTTTGCAAGGTAAAAAAAGGATGTGGACATATCTTCCTTCAATTGCATTTATCTATCGACCTTCTTTAATAGGTCTACAAATACGGCTAATAGGACCTTTATCATATAATATACGGCCCTAGGGAATGTTATAGAAGAGACTCCCCCTGTCCTTGCATTCATAGTGATGGGGATTTCAATTACCTTGAAACCCGCTTTATGGAGTAATACAAGTGCTTCAACTTCGGGATAATCTTCAGGGTAATTATTCACATAGAATTTAATAACATCCTTATTGACGGCCCTAAAACCGGAGGTTGTATCTGTGGATCTTTCCCTTATTATGGTGGAGATGATTTTTGAAAAGACCAGCATCCCTATACCTCTCACAAGTGAGGGTTTGTAATCTCCCTGCCCAAGGAACCTTGAACCAACGACAGCATCCGATATCTTCTTTTCTAAAGGTTGGAGAAGATTCTTGACCTCTTCAGGGGGGTGCTGGCCATCCGCATCAACCTGAACAGCGATATTGTATCCCTTTGAATCTGCAAATTTGTAACCAGTTTGCATAGTGGCACCTATACCAAGGTTGAATGGGTGGTTTATCACTGTGACATCAAGTTCCATGGCTATCTTTGCAGTGTCATCTGTTGAACCGTCGTTTACTACGAGTATATCGACATGAGAAAGGGTCTTTTTGATAGATGATATTACATCACCAATACTCTCAGCTTCGTTGTAGGCAGGTATGATGATTAATATCTCTTTATCTTCTTTTTTTGTGCTTTTTAATCCTTGCAAGATGGAAGACCTTTAGGGTTTCTTAGGGTTAGGGGACAGCCCCTGACCCACTTACGTGGGTACCCCGACGGATTTTGTTTGAGGTCTGAGGTTGGAAGATTCATGTTCACTCTGTTGACATGGTTTGCTTAGTTTGTATGGTTCACATGGTTTAAAAAAAACTGAACAAAGTGAACAAAATAAACAATGCAAACCAGGCAAACAAATTAATCCTCAAACTGCCTGGTACAGTTCCCCTATATAACAATTAAATTTATAGCACCATAAAAACCACGTCAAGGGAAATAAAATAGTGGAGACAGTTCCCTTGGGGATTGTCCCTATTTACGGTGAGGGAGGAATAGGGATGCGTAGAATAGGGACAATCCCCTAATTAAAAAAATTGTAGAGAATTTGGAAACATGCTATCTTCTATGAGATTTTACAATCGGTTACATTAGTGGTGTGATTAATGACTATCTTGAAAAACCTGAACCCTAAACAGGTCGATGCGGCTATCCATAGCAACGGACCACTCTTGATTCTGGCCGGTGCCGGGAGCGGCAAGACACGGGTGCTCATATATAGGATTGCCCACCTCGTCCTGGAGAAAGGTGTGCCTGCACGGAATATACTCGCTGTGACATTTACAAATAAGGCTGCCGGGGAGATGAGAGAACGCCTTGAGAAACTCCTTGGACCGAGGGCACATGATCTGTGGTTGGGAACATTCCATTCCATAGGTCTGCGGATATTAAGGAGAGATGGGCATATCATGGGGATTTTGCCTGGTTTTACTGTATATGATGATGACGACCAGCTTAGTTTGGTTAAACGCTGCATGACAGAGCTTGAAATCAGTGACAGGAGACTAAACCCCAGGGTAATGCTTTCGCATATAAATCAGGCGAAGAATAAAGTTGTCGATCCACAGCAGTATGCAGAGCAGGCGAGTGATTTCTTTAGCAAGAGGGTGGCCAGGGTCTATGACCTCTATCAGAGGAGACTCAGAGACAATACGGCCCTTGACTTTGGGGATCTTATCTGTGAACCAATAAGGCTCTTTAGAGAGAACCCATCTCTACTGGACAAGTATCAGGTAAGATTTCAGCATATGCTCGTGGATGAATACCAGGATACAAACAGGGCGCAGTATTACTTCATAAGTTTCTTTGCAAAGAGGTATAGAAATCTGTGTGTAGTTGGTGATCCGGATCAGTCCATATACTGTTGGAGAGGTGCCGATATAACAAATATCCTCGCCTTTGAAAAGGACTATCCGGATGCTGCGATATATAGACTGGAACAGAACTACCGCTCTACGGGTAACATCCTTTCTGCTGCAAACTCTGTAATAAGAAATAATCGGAGGAGGATAGAGAAGTCGCTCTGGACAGAAAACCCTGAGGGTGAGAGAGTAGCCTTTGAAATGGCCAGAGACGAACACCACGAGACCGAGCTTGTGGCAAAGAGGATACTTGAGATGATCCCGGAAGAGCCCTCACGGAGCTACAGGGACTTTGCCATATTCTACAGGACTAATGCACAGTCTCGTGTTATGGAAGAGTATTTTATAAGGAACGGCATCCCTTATACAATCGTAGGGGGGTTTAGGTTCTATGAGAGGAAAGAGATTAAGGATGCGATTGCATATATCAGGGTTGTTGCTAATCCGCACGATTCGCTCAGCCTCTTAAGGATTATAAATACACCGCCGCGGGGTGTTGGAAGGGCAACACTGGATAGGGTATCTGCTGTCGCAGGGGAGCTGGGTCTGTCCATGTATGAGGCATTTAAGGAGGCTTCGCAGCGTGGCATCCTTTCGAGGGCAAAGGTGACTTTATTGCTTGAGCTGATGGATGGTCTCCATAGGAATATTGACAGTATGCTGCCTCATGAACTCTGTCATACACTTCTCACTGAGAGCGGTTACATCAGGATGTGGGAGGAAGAAGGGACAGATGAAGCGGAGTCGAGGGTGGAGAACCTCCATGAGTTGATATCTGCGATAAGGGACTTTGAAACCGCCCGAGAAAACCCTACACTTGTTGATTTTCTTGATCAGGTGGCCCTTATAAGTGATATTGACAGTTATGAAGACAGACATAACCGCGTTACACTGATGACACTCCATTCTGCAAAGGGTCTTGAATTCCCAGTGGTCTTTATGACCGGGATGGAAGAGGGGCTCTTCCCACATGCCAGAAGCATAGATGATGCCGAAGAGATAGAGGAGGAGAGGAGACTTTGCTATGTAGGCATGACCAGGGCAATGGAGAGACTCTTCTTATTCAGTGCGAGGCAGCGAACGCTCTTTGGTGAGCCGAGGTTCCAGGCTCAGTCGAGGTTTAT
>JAUXIU010000148.1 GCA_030620895.1 Deltaproteobacteria bacterium | reverse complement strand
TTCGTGCATAATCTAGAATTATGATTAGCGATTTCTTACATGATATTGAAAAAGAAGCACTTTCGGGCAAAGGCATCTCTTGCGATGAGGGCTGTACCCTTGCATACATCGATGAGATACACCTCTTCGATATACTTGCATCAGCTGAAAGGATAAGGAGGCACTTTAAAGGCATCGAGATAAACCTATGCTCCATAGTAAATGCCAAGAGCGGACTCTGTGCCGAAGATTGCACATTCTGCTCACAATCAATCTATTATGACACAGGGGTTGACACCTACCCCATGATAACGGCTGAGAAGATCGTAAAATCCGCACTCGAGGCATCTAGCAGAGGGTCAAGGGAGTTTTCCATAGTTACAAGCGGAACAGGTATAGATAAGTCCAAAGAAATTAAGACAATGGTAAGCGCAATAAAGGGTATTGCTGACAAGTCGGAGATAGAGAGTTGCGCATCACTCGGCATAATAAAGATGGAAACCCTAAAAACCCTTAGAGATTCCGGACTGCACAGCTACCACCACAACCTTGAGACCGCCAGAAGTTTCTTTCCCAATGTCTGCAACACCCACGACTACGATGAGGATGTAAATACCGTTAAGATGGCAAAGGAGCTAGGGTTTAATGTCTGCTCCGGTGGTGTCTTCGGCCTTGGAGAATCATGGGAACAGAGGATTGAGCTTGCTGAGACATTACGAGAGATTGATGTTGACTCGATACCGATAAACTTCTTAAACCCACGACCAAACACACCCCTCGAAGGTGCCAACAGACTCACCCCTAAAGAGTGTCTAAAGATTATAGCACTCTATCGCTTCATGTTTCCAGATAAGGATATTGTTATCTGCGGGGGAAGGGATATTAACCTCAGGGATCTGCAGTGCCTCATATTTGCGGCAGGGGCAAATGGGATGATGATTGGAAACTACCTTACTACACCAGGCAGGTCTACGGATAAAGACATCAGGATGGTTAAGGACCTCGGCCTGAAACCCAGAAGATAGATGTCCTTTGATTTCGTAGAGAGAGCCCTTAAAGACCTCAAGGAGGGGGACCTCTATCGCACACTAATGCCTATCGACGGCCCACAGGGGCCACGGGTGAGGGTTTCAGGGAAAGACGTCATAAACCTGTCATCTAACAATTATCTCGGTCTTGCAAATCATCCAAAAGTAAAAGAAGCTAGTATAAAGGCCGTTGAATCCTGCGGTGCAGGGTCAGGCGCCTCCAGACTGGTTTCGGGCACCATGAGACCGCATCTGGAGCTGGAGGAGAGGCTTGCCACCTTCAAGGGGACTGAAGCGGCACTGGTATTCAACTCAGGCTATCATGCAAACCTTGGCATAATTACCACCCTTGCAGGTAGAGAAGACATCATCTTTTCAGACAGATTAAACCATGCATCCATAGTAGATGCCTGCATCCTGAGCAGGGCAAAGTTCAAACGATACCCTCACTGTGACGTCAATAGCCTTGAAAGGATCTTAAAGGATTCTAAAGGCTATCGAAGAAAACTCATCGTAACAGACGGTGTCTTCAGTATGGATGGGGACATAGCTCCTCTAAAGGATATATCCATGCTGGCTGAAAGGTATGGGGCCACACTGATGGTGGACGATGCCCATGCAACAGGTGTCCTTGGCAATCATGGAAGGGGAACACTTGAACACCTCGCTATCGATAACCCGGACATTATACAGATGGGCACCCTGGGTAAGGCGGTGGGCTCATTCGGTGCCTTTGTCACAGGGAGAAAAACCCTTATAGAGTATCTGATAAACAGGGCAAGACCGTTTATATATACAACCGCACTGCCCCCCTCTGTATGCGCGGCATCTATTGCAGCCCTGGATATTATTATGCAAGAACCAAATCTGAGAGATGAGCTCTGGAATAGATCCGGGTTCTTTAGAGGATATCTAAATAATGCAGGTCTGGATACCCTGATGAGTGAAACACAGATCATACCTGTGGTCATAGGCAATGCCAGAACGGCATTAACTATAAGCAATGAACTTCTCGAAGAGGGTATCTTTGTCCAAGCCATAAGGCCGCCAACGGTACCTGAGGGTACAAGCAGACTCAGGGTTACTGTCATGGCCAATCATGACCAGGATGATCTGAAGTACGCCGCTGAAACAAACAAAAGGGTCGTATTGAACAAAATCACTTGACTAAATTTTTCTATTATGTAAGCATTTAAGGATTACTGCGGGGTGGAGCAGTCCGGTAGCTCGTCGGGCTCATAACCCGAAGGTCACAGGTTCAAATCCTGTCCCCGCTACCAAAGGAATCAAGGGGTTGCAGCGTTGGCTGTAACCCTTTTTTATTGGTTTTTATCTTATTTTGTGATAGAAGCTTAGTGTAAAATAAAGTTGCCGGTTTTGTTAAAAGAGAAAAATAAATCTGTTCCATTATCTCTTCTACAAAGGAGAAAACAATACTATAAAAGGGGGAGGTTGGATCATGTTAGGAGTGAGAGTTTTAAGTTATATCTTTGTTCTTCTGATATTTTCATCCAAGGTTTGGGCTACCGAACCTCTGCCAGCGGTTCCTCCCATACCTGAAAACAACACTATGACGCCGGTGAAGATAGAGCTTGGAAAGATGCTTTTCTTTGACCCGCGGCTCTCATCTAGCGGTGTTATAAGTTGCGCTACTTGCCATAATCCAGTGTTTGCCTTTACCGACAGGGTGTCTCGCGCCCTTGGGCATAACCACCAGGTCGGACCTAGGAACACACCTACAGCCCTTAATGCTGCCTTCCTGAAAAACCAATTCTGGGACGGTAGGGCCGCCACCCTTGAAGAGCAGGCCCTTGGTCCCATTCAGGCGAGCGTTGAGATGAACGAGTCTCTTGAAAACGTTGTCGGGCGCTTAAATTTAATACCGGAGTACAAGGAGATGTTCAAAGAGGCTTTTGGGGGAAGAAAGCCGGTAACCGCCGAAAATATCGCCAAGGCGATAGCCGCCTTTGAAAGAACACTCATAACGGTAAATTCACCATTTGACAGGTTCTTAAACGGTGACAAGGATGCTATATCTCCTGCGGCGAAGAGAGGGTGGGAGCTATTTCAGATTAAGGGCTGTACAGCCTGTCATAGCGGGCCGAATTTCACCAACAGCACCTTTCAGAGAATTCAGGTCCCGGGGTCAACAGATCTTGGCAGGTATGAGGTGACGAAAAAAGAGGAGGATAAATACCGTTTCAGGGTGCAGTCATTACGGAACATTGCACTTACTTATCCGTATTTCAACAACGGTTCTGTCTGGTCGCTTGAAGAAGCGGTAAAGATTATGGCCCGCGAGATGCTTAATATTGAGCCAAAGGATAAGGAGGTAAAAGATATTGTGGCTTTCCTCCACACTCTTACGGGAGATATGCCAAAGTTCGAGTATCCTGTGCTTCCATAAGAATACTTACCCGGAACCAAGAAAAGGCCTTCATCTCTAGATGGTGGCCTTTTTTTATCAATCGTTAAAAGGAAAATACGGGGGTTGTCTAGGTTTTCCTTATCGATACAGTCAAATGTATTGACTGAAATGTG
>JAUXIU010000204.1 GCA_030620895.1 Deltaproteobacteria bacterium | reverse complement strand
GGGTTTAATATAAGATTGTTAAATCCTGAGCACATCCCATAGATCTTAGCCTTTCCTGCAATCCCAGCCTTAGATTTTCATCCTTCAAGTATACTGCTCCCCGTTAAGAAGTAAGGTGTAAATTATGAGAGAATATTTTATAATTACACCAAGAAATGGGGCATAATGAAATATATGATAGTATGACATACAAGTTTATTTAATGCATAAAGTGCCATTGCACAAAAACAGGTAGATTGTTGAAAATAAATGGCAGAAAAAGTCTTGGCTTGAAAGTAACAGTATGGCTTTAATTCCTGTTGTCTTTTTTTCGCGCTCTTTCGTCTGTCCCGTGAAACGCAAGGACTATTTAACTGGAGTGTTTTAGTGGCTAACTTGCCCGATCCGGTACGGGCGGGTGTGTAGTGTGGTGGGTAATGAATTCTGAAGATATGAAGTTATGTCAAGTTTAAGTGTTGGAGAATAAACAATAAATACCTGTTAGGTTCGATAGATATGTGTGGAATAGCTGGGATCATCAATTTTAGTAATCGGGAAGAGCGTGTGCATCTAGAAAGGATGTGTAATGCTATGACGCACCGAGGACCAGACGATTCAGGGTTATATATTTCTCCTGATTCCAAGGTGCTTCTTGGCCATAGAAGGCTTTCCATCATAGACCTCTCCCATTCTGCAAGACAGCCCTTGTCTAATGAGGACGACTCCATACTGGTTACTTACAATGGTGAGATTTATAATTACCAAGAGCTAAGTAAGGAGTTAGAGAGCCGGGGACATCGTTTTAAATCAAAAAGTGACACGGAAGTAATAATCCATGGTTACGAAGAGTGGGGCATTGAGGAGTTGCTGAAGCGGCTTCGCGGTATGTTTGCATTTGGGCTTTATGACTCTAGTCCAAAGAATTCATATCCCAATATGTTCCTGGCAAGAGATCGTTTAGGTATAAAACCTTTTTATTATACGATTCAGGACAATAGGTTTATCTTTGCTTCGGAGATAAAAACAATCGTTGCTTCAGGTTTAACATCAAAAGAGATAGACCTTCAGTCTGTAACGCTTTACCTGCTTAATGGCTCAATACCTCCACCTAATACAATTTATAAGGGGATAACTGCACTTGAGCCCGGACACTATTTAACATTGACCTCGGCAGGTCTTTTGAAAAAGCGGTATTATTACTTAGCGGATGCCTATGCAGATGATTCCCTAAGCAAGCTTTCAGAGGAGGAAGCTATACAGCAGGTTCGCTCATGCCTGTTGGATACCATAAAGTGTCACCTCGTCAGTGATGTCCCTGTTGGGGCTTTTTTAAGCGGAGGAATAGATTCCACCGCTATTGTGGCATTGATGCGGGAGGTGCAGCATGAGCAGATAAAGACCGTCTCGATTGTCTTTCCTGATACCCCTTATGACGAGTCAGAATATGCCAGAATTGCTGCTCAAAGATATGGTACAGAACATGTGGAAGTAGAAGTTAAGGGGGAGGATGCAAAGAATCATTTAGATAGAATATTTAATAGTATGGACCAACCGACTGTTGATGGGGTCAATGCTTACTTTGTTTCCCGGGCTACTGCACAAGCAGGCCTCAAGGTGGCCATGTCTGGATTGGGAGGAGACGAAATATTCTTCGGTTATAGTACCTTTAGGGCGGTACCTCGATTATATAACCTCGCAAGAATTATACAATCTATACCGTTTGCCAACCCGATAGTAAAACTTTTCCTGGATAAATCTGGCAATCATCGTCTTGCAAAGCTCTCTGCTATGCTAAAGGATAACGGTACTATACCCGGAATATATCAAACGACGAGAGGGCTCTTTTCAAGGTCACAGATAGAGAAAATATTACGTCCAGATCTTGCAAAGGAGGCCTTTGAAGACCTAAATACATATCTCCATCTCGATTGTACAAAGATAAATGATGATGCTAATCAGGTCTCTTTTCTGGAGATTACAGGTTACTTGGCCAATCAACTGTTGCGAGATACAGATGTCTTCGGCATGACCCATTCCCTGGAGGTAAGGGTGCCTTTCGTGGACCACACACTGGTAGAGCTCCTGGCGAGGATTCCTGCAAGTTATAAGTGCAATAGCAGCCTTTCCAAGGGACAGCTTATAAAGGCATTAAATTCTGAACTTCCTCCAGCGATTGTTAATCACCCTAAGATGGGTTTTACATTCCCTTTTGACATCTGGCTAAGAAATGAGCTAAAAGATTTTGTGGAAGAGTCACTTTTTAATTCACCAATTTTTAATCACAACTTTGTTAAAAACCTTTGGATAGATTTTCTCAACCATCGGATCCATTGGTCAAGACTATGGTCCATAGCCGTGTTAGGGAGATTTTTGAATTGAAGAAGGCTTTAATCACAGGTATCATAGGCTGGGACGGCTCATATTTGGGGCTTTGCATCTAAAGTTTTGAAATAATATTAAAACTCATTTCTTAAAAATGAATATAGGATAAAAAGATGAGGTTATTAATATGCGTATTCTGGTTATAGTTCCAGAGGTTTTTGAGACAGCCGGAGGTATTCCC
>JAUXIU010000159.1 GCA_030620895.1 Deltaproteobacteria bacterium | reverse complement strand
GGAGTTGGGATGACAAGGACGGTAATAAGAGGCAAACAACAGAGATTGTAGCAAACAAAATGCAGATGCTGGGTGGTCCAGGTGCAAAAGAAGGAATCCAACCGGAAGAAAAAGCAGAAGAGACGGCGCAAGAACTACCGATTGATGACGATGTGCCATTCTAGTCCAGAATTCTAAACAACCACAAGTCAAGACGCCCCGCCTACAGGGCGGGGCTTACGGCGTGCATACTGTTCTTAAAAACTAAAAAATTGCTACTTGGTGGGATTTATAAATATTAGGATTAAAGATACTAGTTGCAAAGCGGCATTGCAGTAAACATACCTTTCAGGATATGGCTATCCATTTGTTGCCATCTCTTTCCAGTAAACGGTCAGCCGCCTGCGGCCCCCAGCTCCCAGCCCTATACCTGCGTATCGGGTGTCGCCTGCCTTTCCTTGACTCAATAGCCTCAAGCACCGGGGTAAGGGTCGACCATGTACACACAACACCGTCCTCCCTGACAAAGAGCATATGGTCACCAAGCATGCAGTCAAGCAGCACCCGTTCATAGGCATCGAGGGATGCTTCCTGATAGAAATCCCTATAGGTAAAGTCCATCATGACACTACGCAGGCAGACCTTTGAACCAGGCAGCTTTACCTGGAAAATAAGCTGGATCCCCTCGTTTGGTTGAATCCTCAAAACAATCACATTCGGACCTATCTCATCACCCATAACTTCATGGAACATGAGGTGAGG
This sequence comes from Deltaproteobacteria bacterium, assembly GCA_030620895.1. Lineage (GTDB taxonomy): Bacteria > Desulfobacterota > GWC2-55-46 > S146-70 > JAUXIU01 > JAUXIU01. The sequence continues at coordinate 2,604 of JAUXIU010000159.1, read as the reverse complement.
AACGCTTTTGAACATGATAACTATCTCTGTTAATCGTTGGTGCATCCTCTTCACGGAGCGAAGGTAAAATGGCACCCCCTTCCACCGCCAGTTATCGATGAAAAATTTCATCGCAGCAAATGTAGGTGTCCGTGATCCTTTTGCAACACCAGGCTCTGACTGATAGCCGGGCACCTCCCTCCCCTCTATCTCTCCCCTCCCATATTGACCGAGGACGATAAAATCCTCTAGTCTATCAAGGGGAATAGATTTCATCGACTTGAAGACCTTTACCTTCTCATCTCTGACATCATCCGCTTCAAAGACAACAGGCGGCTCCATGGCCATAAGAGAGAGGAGTTGAAACATGTGGTTTTGAAACATATCCCTCAAAACGCCTGCTTGCTCATAGTAACCTGCCCTGTTCTCCACACCAAGTGTTTCCGCCGCCGTAATCTGGACATGGTCTATATACCTTCGATTCCATATCGGTTCAAAGATTGTATTTGCAAAACGAAACATAAGTATATCCTGGACCGTTTCTTTACCCAGGTAATGGTCTATTCTGAATACCTGCTCCTCTTTAAAGTATCTATGTACTTCCTCGTTAAGTTGTCGGGCTGTTGTTAAATCTTTGCCGAATGGCTTCTCAATCACTATACGTACGCGTCCATCCTCTTCTTCTGAGAGACCACAACTGCCAAGGTTATTGATGATGGTCTTATAAATGCCCGGTGGGGTGGCTAAATAAAATATACGGTTTCTTTTAAGGTCGTTTTTCCTCTCGAGAGCATAAAGCCTTTGTGATAGTGTCTTGTAGTCCCCTGTGTCATCGTAATCAAGACGACAGTAATAGAGCCCTCTTGCAAACTTCTCCCATATCCCTCTATCGGTTTTCGTCATTGATCTTACATTCATCGCCACAGCCAGCATCTTACGGAACTCCTCATCACTCATCTCTGTACGCCCTACACCGAGGATGAAGAACCTTTTGGGTGTGAGTTTATTGCAAGCAAGGTTATATAAGGCGGGTATGAGTTTTCTCTTCGTAAGGTCGCCCGATGCACCAAATATAACTAGCGAGCACGGTTCCGTGATAGGTTCAATCCTGCAAAACTCAGGTCTCCAGAACGAATCCCCTGAAACAACCTTCGTAACCAAGTTTGCCCCACTCCGTTTTCTACCCATATTGCTCCCCATCCTGAGCCTTCTTCCTTTCATGATGTTTCCAGTGCAAAAACCCCTGGAAACTAATCATTGATTTTACGCTTTTTGCAGTAAAATCAAATATAACTGAGTCAGATGACGCATGACCTATTTCTTCTTAGGGGCCCCGCCCTTTAGATGTCCCTCTCCGGATGTGCTTACCACGGCATGGCCGCCAAATTCATTCCTGAGGGCTGCAAGCACCTTATCAGTGAAGGTCTCTTCTTTCCTGGAACGGAATCTCTGAAAGAGTGATAATGTAATAATAGGTGCAGATATACCAGCATCAACCACCTGTTGTACCGTCCAGCGCCCTTCTCCCGAATCCTCAACATAGCCCTTCACGGATGATAAATTCGGATCCTTTTTAAAAGCCTCCTCGGCGAGCTCGAGGAGCCATGAACGGATTACACTGCCCCGGTTCCACATGTGGGCAACATCTAATAGTGCGATCTCTTCTCCATATGGAGAAGACTTTAGGATCTCAAAGCCCTCCCCATAGGCCTGCATCATCCCATATTCAATGCCATTGTGTATCATCTTCACAAAGTGACCTGCCCCGCTCTTACCGCAATAGAGGTAACCATCCTCCGGGGCAAGGACCTTAAAGATCGGTTCAAGGTAATCGAATATCCTCTTTTCACCACCCACCATAAGACAGTAGCCGGCCCTCAACCCCCATATCCCACCGCTAACACCGACATCCACAAAATCAATCCCCTTTTCCTTAAGCCGTTTAAAGTGTCTTATGTCATTCCTGTAATAGGAATTTCCACCATCAACAACGATATCCCCCACTGACAGGAATCCAAGCAATTCATCAACACTCTCATCCACAGGAGGACCTGCGGGGAGCATGAGCCAAACGATGCGTGGCTGAACAAGCTTTGCAGCCACCTCACTCAACGAATAGGCGGGAACTGCACCCTCCTTCTCTATCTCTTGAACCTTCCCGGGTGTTTTATTGTAGGCAACCACCTCATGTCCACCACGGATGAGTCTTCTTGCCATATTCATACCCATCCGACCCAATCCAACCATCGCAAGCCGCATATCTAATGCCTCCTTTATACTACACACAACGTCATAAATAGATCCTCTTTCGTGCTTTAGTTGAATGAAATATATGTATTGAAATAATGTCCATAGAGTGACCGTTACAGAATTTTTTGTTAATTTCAACTACATGCTGTACGATCCTGATATTCTTACTCATCACATCATTTATAACAGCATGTAGGTTTCAATCCCACTTGGCAAAGTTTGCGTCCCTGAAAGGGTGAATCTTAAGTGTCTGAGGCCGTAAGGTCGAGTTTTAAGATTCGAGCAAACAAGCCTTAGAATGGGTAAAAATTTCTGTTAGAGAATGTATGGGCATTATTTCAACATTTAAACCATCTCACTCAACGAGGTGCTGGC
>JAUXIU010000158.1 GCA_030620895.1 Deltaproteobacteria bacterium | reverse complement strand
GAGGGGTGAACAATGCCATGAAAAAAATAACCGAGTGGCTTATAGGAATTGAGGATACTGCATATAAGGTTTATAAAAATGCCGCATATCAATTTTCAGACGATAGAAAATTCTCTGAATTCTTAAATTGTCTGAGCAAAGATGAGAAAGAACATTACGATTTCGTTTGCGAGGCCAAGGAATATCTCGCAGATAATCCAGACTATCCTTCACTTATATCCCTGGACGATGATACTAAGCAAAAGATTGAACTCCCTCTAACCGAATGTAAGGAAAAGATAAATACAGGTGAGATTACTAAAGAGGAGTTGATAAATTATATTGTAGCCATAGAATATTCCGAACTAAACCCTCTGTTTTTATATGCGATTGGCACCCTAAAGGGCCTTTCCCGGAAATATTTAGATGCAGTAAAAAGCATCAAAAAGCATAAGAAATATATAGAAAACTTTATTGGAAAACAACCAGAAGAGGACGAATGGGTCAAAAAAATAAGGAAATTACTTAAGGCAGGTAAAACAAAGATTCTTGTTGTAAGTGACAATCAGATAGTAGTGGAACTTCTTAGGGATATACTTGTAAATAATGGGGTAATAGAGAGTGTGCCCAGCAATGAAGAGGCTCTTACGAAAATAAGTGATAAATATTATGCAGCCATTATATGGGATGTAGAGAAGCCTGTTTTGACCAGGTTAGATTTATATGATACAGCCATTGAGAGGTTTCCCATTATTATAAAAAAACGCTTTCTTTTCTTTGCAACCGCCACTGAATCAGAGCACTTTTCCTATTTTGAGAGTAACGGTCTTAATTACCTTATAAAACCTTCTTCGATAAATAATTTAAGGAAGGCGGTTTTTAATATCCTTATAAGGGAGAAAATAGGGACCGCCCCCATTTATGTTAAGAGACAGGAACTTAGAAGCAGGAGTTAAGAAGAACGAATTATGAATAAGGAATTATGAATAAGGAATTTTACCCCTAATTCCTACCTCCTTCTTCCTAATTCCTGCTTTTTAATTCATGATTCATAATTCAAATTTGCTGATAAACCGCATTATGTCATAGGGATCTCTTATGATTCTATATTTAACAGCTGCATAATTTTTCTTCTTTTAATATCCCATACCCCTCTTTTAGGAGATAAACTACAACAATAAACCCTACGACTGTATCTGCCTGCCATAATCCATAGAGATAATTCAACCCTAATCCGATTAGCAAGGCAACTGACAGAAATACACATGCAAGAGTCTGTTTGGCATCTGCAATCAAACTTCTACTTTTTATTGATTCACCAGTTCTGAGTTTCATAAAAAACAAGACTGGCATCACTATGATTGAAACAATGGCAATGACAATTCCAAATAGACTTGGATCAGGGATTTCATGAAAGTAAATCTTTCTGAAAGATTCATATAAAATATAAGCCCCAAGTATAAAGAAAGTATAAGCAACTAATCTTATGGCCTTCTTTTCGATCCTTTCTTCCTCTTCTTCTGACATATCTTCATGGTTTCTAAATCTCCAGATCATCACACCCCCTGAAAGAGATTCAACGAAACTATCAAGACCAAAACCAACCAAGGCAATGCTACCAGCTAATAATCCAGCAAAAATTGATACAATTCCTTCTAAAACATTATATCCTACTGTGAAATATGATAGCAAAAGGGCTTTTTTGTGAAGTCTCGAATCCATAATATCAATATCAAAGAAAAAGGCACGGTTGTCCCCTTTAATTCGTCCTGGCAACCAAGGTGATCTACCTGTTATTATAGGGATTACCTTTCTGGATATTTATAGGCGTTCAGGCCGATCTTTATCTCCTCCCTTCCAGGTACTGAGACATTGCCCTTTGTAGAGGCAATCATTATTGTCTTGCCCGAGGCAGAGGGGCCGAAGTCCTTTGTGAGGTCAACCCTGATGGTAAGGATGTTACCATCTACCGTCATTTCTATGTTCTGCATCTATGTACCTCCTTTTTCTTCGTCGTATTCCTTCTTGTGTTTGAACTTCCTGGTATATTTCTTCTTGTCTTTATGCACCTTGGTGGGCGGTAGGACAGCCCGAACTGGCGGTTTAACTCTTTTTCTGGTCTTCTTCATTGCCCCTTTAAACTGATCACACCGATTAAAATTCAGATTACACAGATAACACCAGTTAGATAAAAAAATAAAGGAGGCAATTAAAATGACAAAACAGATTTAAATAGCAATACTCTTTGCCATCGGGTTAAGTGTGGTTGTTATTGCAATAACTTTATTCGGTGCAGTAAATTACGTCGCCTAGTGTCCTTATTTTCTTACAACAAACCTAGTTGATACTTGTTTAATCTCGAATCCATATCCTTCGCATTTCCCACAAGTCTATCCAGCCTTCTCCAGAAGTCTTTTCTATGGTTTTTTATCCTGGTATGAAGGAGTTCGTGGAGTATTACATAATCGATCAGTTTATCCGGCAGTTGTGCCAGCTTCACATTCAAATTGATATTATTCCTGGTAGAGCAACTGCCCCATAGAGTCTTCTGGTTTCGAATAAACACCCTATGATAGGTAAAATCATGTCCATCCGCCAGTTCATTCAGCCTGCTGATAAGCCTTCTGGTCGCTTTAGCCCTGTCAATATCAACGGAGTTTCTTCTGATGAAGGTATGTTTCTCTTCCATCTCTTTCATCCTGGCCAGATGTTTCTTTATCCAGCCCACCTTGGATTGAACGATCTTCCTGGCCTCCTCAAAAGATAATGAACGAGGCACTGCGACCCGAACCCCCTTCAATGGTTCTACAGAGATATTCAAATTTTTGGCCCGTTTGCTGCGCTCGAAGAGCACAGGCCCAACCTCATAAACCTCTTTAGTGGTCGATTTTGCCACTCTAATACCCTTTACATATTTTATTGCCACCTGATTTAACCGGATACAGATTTACCTCATGGTGTTTTATGGAAAGGTCTCCTTATCTTAATAGAAATCTACCATATCTTATAGCCCCTGAGCAATATCAAAAGAACCTCGAACAGGCCAGGAATGACATTACAAACCGTTCAGAAGGTTTATGGAAATGTCGGGTCAAAAGGCTAGCTAATTCGAGAAAGGGATTGGGATAATAGGCTTTTTTATTTGTATCATTCCAGTAATTATGGTAATTAATCCAGAAAGAAGCACTATTGTGCAAGAAGGAGACTGTTCCAGGCAGTTTAAGGATTGAGGAAAGAGGCTTGAGGTTAGAGGCTGAGGCTTAGGTTAAGGTTAAGGTTAAAGCTAAGAAGCCCTGTCTTGCAACTTGAAACTTGTAACTTAACTACCCAAGGATACTTTCCGGATGAAAACTAATTAACCTCTCTTC
>JAUXIU010000112.1 GCA_030620895.1 Deltaproteobacteria bacterium | reverse complement strand
AGTAGGTGCCACGGGACATAGACAGAAGGGCTATGAAGGAAAGGGAAGGTAGAATGAGCAGATATGCCTTCTTTATCCCACCCTTAAGATAAGGGACAAGAAATGCACCGGCGATCAAAAAGAGCGCCGGGTGTATCCAACTATTCATGATGGTCCTCTTTTTTCACCAGCCCCACTCCGGGTGCGATGACCTTGGCTATCACAATAATAACAATGGCGGATATAAACCCGAACGCCGCACTAAAACCTGGTATCTCATCCCAGATGAATGCGGGATGATGACGATGGACAACAAAATCACTCAGGAAGACTATACCCAGGATGATAGCGAATATAATCCACATCTTTTTTATGTTCATTTTATCACCTCTTTTGCAAGGGCTATGAAATAATCCGGGTAAAGCCCTATGATTACAGACCCTATGGCCGTAAGAACAAGGGGAATAACCATAAGGGGAATCTCTTTGATAGCTTCATGGGGATGGTGCGGGTCTTCCTGCGGCTCCTCAAAGAACGCCTTATATGTGATTGGCAGAAAATATGCCGCATTTAACACGGTGCTGGAAAGAAGGACTATCAGGATTATATAATTGCCGGCCTCTATAGAGCCAACGGCAAGATACCACTTGCTTACAAAACCAGCAACAGGAGGGATGCCTATCATGCTCAAGGACGCTATGAAAAAGGCCGCCATAGTCCAGGGCATCTTCTTGCCTATGCCGCTCAATTGACTGACATTGGTCTTGTGGGCTGCAACATAGATAGAGCCTGCACAGAAAAAAAGTGTAATCTTTGAAAAGGCGTGGTTTGCAATATGGATAATCCCTCCGACCATGCCGCTTGGTGAAAGTAGAAGGGCACCAAGTATGATATATGAGAGCTGGCTTATGGTGGAATAGGCAAGTCTGGCCTTCAGATTGTCCTTGGTGAGGGCAATAATAGAGGCCGTAATTATTGTAAATGAGACAACGTAAGTCGCCACAGTGGCTATATTCAGGCTCCGCAGCATCTCTATTCCAAAGACAAAGAATATTATCCGCAGGATGGAGAAGACACCCGCCTTCACCACGGCAACGGCATGGAGGAGGGCACTCACCGGCGTGGGAGCTACCATGGCGGCAGGGAGCCAGTTGTGGAAAGGCATGATGGCCGCCTTTGCAATGCCTGCAAGGAAGAGGATAAATATGATTACAAGTATGGTCGGTTCAGCCGTGGCTGAGAAGACGCCCTTGCTTGAGAAATCCAATGTTCCGGCAACTATGTATGTTAAAACCATGGCAGCCAAAAAGAAGGTCTTAGAAGTGCCTAAGAGGTACACGATGTATTTTTTAGCCCCTGCCAGTGCCTCAGGGGTCTCTGCATGGCTTACCAATGGATATGTCACGAAGCTCAAGACCTCATAGAATAAGTACATAGTCAATAAGTTTGCAGAGAATGCAATCCCCATGACCGATGAAAGCGCTACAGCAAAGCATGCAAAATATCTCGTCTGTGCATGCTCCTTGTGGGAGCGCATATAGCCTATAGAATAGATAGAGGTAAAGATCCAGAGGAGAGACGCAGTGGAGGCAAATAGCAGACCAAATGCATCGACTCTGAACTTGATTGGAAGCCCCGGAAGGAGTGTATCGAAGAGTGTATATTCTATCGTATTTCCGGCAAAAATAACCGGAACCATAGATGCAACGATTAGAAGCTTTATCACCCCTGCAGCAATAGACCAGAACTCCCTCAGGTTCGGTCTCTTGTTGGACGCGAGGATAAGGAATGCACCTAAAATAGAAACAAGTACTGCAAGTAAAGGCCTTATAGAGTGTATTACTTCCATATATACTTTGCCCTACCCCCTCATAACATTGGCTTCATCAACATTGACAGAATTTCTTGCTCTGAAAAAGGCTACCAATATAGCCAGACCAATAGCCACCTCTGCTGCGGCTATAGTTATTGTAAAGACCACAAAGATCCTGCCAGTCATGGATTGGAGATAGTGTGAAAAAGCGACGAGACTTATATTTACAGAGTTAAATATAAGCTCGAGCGACATAAGGACTATAATAATATTTCTTCTAAGGAGCACACCGGACAAACCAATTGAGAATATAATAAGACTTAATATAAGATAATATGACAACGGCACCATATTTATTTACCTTTATCCTTCATAACAAGCACTGTAGCTCCAATCAGCGCAACGAGTAATAATATCGAAACCACCTCAAAAGGAAATATATACCTTGTATACAGAAGTTCACCCATTATCTCTGTATTCTTTATCATTGCCCCTTCTGTATAAATATCTTTAGTGGCAATAAGGGGACCCGTGAGTATCAGAAATATGATCTCCACAAAAAGACCCAGTAGCAGTGCGATACTCCAAGGACCACGATGGAATATTGGTTCGCTAAATTCACTTTTGCCAAGATTGAGCACCAATACTGCAAAGAGGAACAGGACCATAACCGCGCCAACATAAATAAAAATTTGGACGGCTGCTAGAAACGGTGATCTCAATAAAATGAATAAGGCTGCAACATTGAAGAAACAGACTATTAGAAATAGCGCACTATGAACAGGGTTTCTCAACGAAACTACTGAAATCGCAGACGCAACTGCAATTGATGCAAATATAATAAAGAATAATTGTTCCATCTTTTTACTGCCTACAGTCTACTCTCATAGGGGGCAACCTGTGTTTAATTATCTATACCGGCATTTTCCCTTCTTTTCGGACGTCGTATCTACTCTTCCACTACCACCATTTTTTGCACTTACTCAAATCTGGTATTACCCTTATCCCTTTATCGGTTATTTCAAGCCTTGCCCTGGCTACCACACCACCTTCAAATTCATCAGGTATCTTTTGCTCTTCGATCGGAACTAACAACTCGTCCTTCCCTTTAACTGCACAATCCAATGAGAAACAGGCCAGCTCATACTCTCTCCCAAGTTTAAGTGCCTCCGTTGGACAGGCATCTTCACATAACGCACAATACATACACCTTACGAGGTCAACCTTCCACACCTTTGCCACCCTGTCAGCTATGCCCCTCCCTGTATCATCCTCCATAGGTACAACTGTAATGCACTGAGTGGGGCAGGATTTTGCACAAAGTTCACAACCTACACAGAGTTCCCTGCCCTGGGGATCCCTGTTAAGGGTATGCTGTCCCCTGAATCGTTTATAAGGTATCCATTTCTCCTCATCAGGATACCTCAGGGTAAAACTCCTGGATAGGTTGTAGTTAAGGGTAAGCGACATCCCTTTTAGAAGGTCTATAAAGAGAACCTTTTTTATGAACCTGCCGAGTTTAGAATTTCCGTTTCTTTTTTTGATATTCATAGCAGAATCAACCCTGTAATCAGAACATTTATGAGGCTCAACGGTAGTAGAATCTTCCATCCTATATTCATAAGCTGGTCATACCTGTATCTTGGGAATGTAAACCTGATCCACATGTAGATATATATAAACACTGCAACCTTTGCAACAAACCAGAAGACAGAAGGTATGGGTATTGGTATTGGGAACGGAGCATTCCATCCACCAAAGAAGAGAAGCACCGCAAGGACTGAAACGGTTACCATCGCTATATACTCTGTAAGCATGAAGAATGAAAACCTCATGGCACTGTATTCAACATGAAAACCTGAGGCGAGTGTACCTTCATCCTCCGGAAGGTCGAAGGGGGTCCTGTTTATCTCTGCGAGGGCGGCTATAAAATAGATAACAAACCAGACCGGACCAACGGGTAAGAACAGGATATTCCAATTCAGTATGCTCCCCCGCTGTGCATTAACTATCTCAACGAGACTCAGGGAACTGGCCATCATCACTACACCTATGCAAGCAAAGCTCAATGCAATCTCGTAACTTATCATCTGGGCAGCGGAACGCATCCCACCCAACAGGGCATACTTACTATTGGATGCCCATCCTCCTAAAACAACGCCATATATACCCATACCGGCTATAGCAAGGACATAGAGTATCCCCACATTCATATCCGAAACATAAAGGGTGACTTCTTTGTCAATTACCGGGATTATGATATTCTCACCAATTGGTATGGTCACAAAAACAGCAATTGCAGGAACCATACTTATAATCGGCGCCAGTCTAAAGAGCCACTTATCCGCCTTGTCCGGGACTATATCCTCTTTGAAGAACAGCTTGATTGTATCTGCAAATGGTTGTAATATCCCATGTGGTCCGACCCTGTAGGGCCCCAGTCTCAACTGTATGTGTCCTGCCACCTTCCTCTCAAGCCATGTAAGGGGTATCGGGAGACCAAAAAGGATCATTGTTATAATGACCACCTTAACTGTCATTATGAAAACCTGCAATAATGT
>JAUXIU010000027.1 GCA_030620895.1 Deltaproteobacteria bacterium | reverse complement strand
TTTTTAGGGAATATAGGGAGTAGCCTAAGAAGCTACTACCTAAAAAGCTAGAACCTAATTCAGTATTCCCAACCTTCATTCGTTAATCGTGTATCGCGAATCGTGAATCGAGACCCTAGCCACGAATCACGAACGACGGTTTGTTAGTGAATCGTGTATCGTGAATCGAATCACTAACCACGAATCACGAACGACGGTTTTTTATTCTTCAATTTCCAGAGGTTTTGCAATGGAAACAATATTTTTTAAAGTCAGTGTGTTTTGCCCTATCATAGCTATCTCAAACTCACCGGCCAATTCTTCCAACAGCCTTTCTCTTAAAAACCTTGCACTTCCAGTTATATCTGCAAGGAGGATAAAACGACCTCTATCAAAAGAGACATAAGAGATTCCTTTAACCATATCCAGGTCTTCTATTCTTGTTTTTAAATTGCTAAACTCTTCATAATCCGTGACATCAAGGATAGCAAGAATAACCTTGAATACCCTATCATCTTCCCTGAGAACGCCCGCATTTAAAAGGTCCGCTTTTAAAGGGGTGATGTCAATCTTTGCCTCAATCGAAAGCATGTAGATAGATTCACCGGTATCTGAGAGTGTTATCTTCGGTTTTGAAGTAATGACGTAATTAACTATATATACATTGGCCTTACTGTATATCCTCCATTCTATAAAACCTGAGTCAGACTCAAGAATTTCTTCTGGCAATAGCGCTTCAACAACCTTGGCAACAGCTTTCTTGAAGGCATCTTCCAGTGCATCTTTCTTTGTTTCCGCCTCGTTTTGTGATAAGACAGCTACCCCAACAACATTAACGGTTACTATATCTGTAACCTTTGAATATACATAACCGCAAAGAAAGAAGTATAGAAAAAAAGCAAAAGGGATACAGACCCTCCTTCTCATATTAAAAATCTCCTTATGGTTTCCACAATTCTGCCGCTCTCTTTATAGGGAAACCACTCGATATCACTCTCATTTCTGAACCATGTCATCTGCCTCTTTGCATAGTTTCGTGTATTCTTCTTCAATTTTGAAACAGCCTCAGAAAATGAATATCTTCCCTCAAGATAGGCGATCATCTCCTTGTAGCCCAGACCCAGCATTGGTTTTAAAGATGGCTCATAACCTTTCTCCAGGAGATCCCTGGCCTCATCTTCAATACCTGAATCGACCATGAGATCCACTCTATTGTCTATATCCATGTATAGCTCCTCTCTCTCTTTCCAGAGGCCTAGTTTCAGTGTCCTGTAAGGTTTGTCACTGAAAGCGTGCTCCTTTTGAAATTGTGACATAGACCTGTTGGTAAGATAATGGACCTCCAGGGCTCTTATTATTCTTATCTTATTATTGGGGTGTATTCTCGCTGCTGAAACCGGATCAACCTCTTTTAGTCTTTCATATAGATATCCGTTTCCAATCTCAGATTCAAGCCTTTCCAGATGCCTTCTTAAAGACCAGTTTGCAGCGGGCCCTTTAAAGATACCGCATGTAAGAATTTTGATATAAAGGCCGCTTCCACCGACCAGGATTATATTCTTCCCTCTTGAATGTATGTCATCTATCACCCTGGCAGAGTCCTCTTCATATCTGGAGGCTGTGTAATCCTCATCTGGAAAGACCATATCCAGGAGGTGGTGAGGAACCTTTTTCCTGTCATACTCGGTCGGCTTTGCAGTTCCTATGTCCATTAATCTATATACCTGCATGGAGTCTGCACTCACAATCTCGGCATTAAACATTTCTGCAAGTTGTAACGCCAACCTTGACTTTCCAGAAGCCGTTGGACCTAGTATAACAACGAGTTTTATATCATTCATCTCTTACTTCCTCTTGAACATCTCTTCCAATTCACTCTTTTTTATAACCCTTACTGCGGGTCTGCCATGTGGGCAGTGGCTTGAGAGTTCCGTTGCTGACAATTGAGAGAGAAGGGATAGCGCCTCTTCCCTGGCGAGGCCCCTTGCCCCCCTTATCACACCATGACAAGCGATCTTCTGAAGCAAATCGTCTATCTTTTCTTCTATCCTGGAACTTACACCTATTGTAGAGATCTCTTCCGCCAGATCTTTTAGAAGGTCTCTGCAATCCCTGCCTGATAGCAACTCAGGGACAGCCTTTACTATAAAAGTGTTGCTGCCAAAATGTTCCAGATCAAAGCCTAGTTTACTCAGAAAGGGAAGTGAGGCTTCGATGGCCTCAATCTCTAAGGCGGACATATTGAGCATTTCATGAACAAGAAGGAGTTGTGATTTGACCTTAGGGTTTGCATAATAGTTATTCCTTAACTTCTCAAAAAGAATCCTTTCAGCAGCCGCATGCTGGTCTATAATATAAAACTCATCATCCTTTGAGCATAGAAGATATTCGTGCCACAGCTGGCCTAGTATTTGCAGTTCGAGGAAAAGAGGGTTTTTAACTACCCTTTCGTGTGATTCAAAGCCTAATCGTTCCTCTTGATTAATTCGGGCATTAACCCCTGAAAAGCTCTCATTATCTTCTGCACGAAGATAAGATATATCCGCTGGACGTTTATAAATAACTTCGGATTCGTTCACCTCCATAGGATGTGACCTCCCAATAAAAGGGGTAGATACGAGGGCATTTTTAACAGCAAGGCTTACCTGTCTGTATATATCCATCGGAGATCTGAACCTCACCTCACTTTTGGCAGGGTGAACGTTGATATCCACTTCATCCAGTGGCAGTGTTAAAAAAAGTACGCAAATGGGGAACCTCCCTTCCATAAAGAGATTCCTGCAGGCTTCTATTATAGACCTGTTTAGACCCTTGTCCTTAATCCATCTCTTGTTTACATAAGTATAAAATCCTTTTGTAGTTGCATAGGTCAGATCCGGTGTCGATATAGCGCCAGTAATCTCAATATTATAAACTTTAAAACCTATATTGACAAATCTTCCATCCTCATATCTCCTGCCAAAAAGGTCCCTGACTCTTCCCTTCATATCCTTGGATGAGCTTTTTAATACGATATTTCTACCGTTAAGAAGCTTAAAAGCTATGGATGGATGAGCAAGCGCTATCCGTTCAACAGTATCCTTGATATGCCCGAATTCGGTCATTGTAGTCCTGAGAAATTTTCGTCTAGCGGGTGTGTTAAAGAAGAGGTCCTTTACCTCAACCGCCGTTCCATCGGCACATCCATGATCGGAGACCTCATCGGTCTTGGACCCCTGAACCCTGACCAATGTACCAACGACAGAACCCTTAACCTTTGTATTCAGTGTAACCTCTGCAACGGATGCAATACTGGGGATAGCCTCGCCTCTAAAGCCCATCGTATTGATTGAAACGAGATCTTCCTCGGATTTGACCTTGCTTGTAGCATGCCTTTCAAAAGCCATGAGCGCATCTTCCCTTTGCATCCCTTCACCATCATCCACAACCCTTATAAGCCTTTTACCACCGTCTTTTATATAAATGGATATACTTGAAGCACCGGCATCAATAGAGTTCTCCACCAGTTCCTTTACTACAGAAGAAGGTCTCTCTACAACCTCACCAGCTGCTATCTTTGCCGCCAATTCAGGCGCCATTACTCTTATCCTGCATTTTGTTGTCTCAGTCATAGCCGATCTTTTAATAGATGATTTGCTGATCTCGAGTTTAGGGTTGCGAGTTTAAGTCGTAAAAGGTTATTTGTACATACCGTCATAAATAGATGCGCATATAGAGTGTTAGAACAAAGCAGACCAAGACGCGACGAAAGCGAGGAGTGAGGCGTACTTTGTAGTACGCCGCAACGACGAGCCTAGGAGCCGGGGCACCCACACGAAGTGTGGGTCGGGTATGCAAAGTGAAGATGCCCGCCATGTGGGCGGTGCATCTTGACAGCAAGGAAGTTTCCATTACCTTAGCACGCCTTGACCCCGCCTACAAGGTGGGACTTACGGTGTGCATACTGTTATGACGCTCTGTAAAGTTTCCCTCAATTTACATACATGAAGATACTTTCAGTTTATGTATTACTGGTAATAATCTATTTGTCTATCAAAAGCACCTTGCTGGCAAATATTCCATCCCCTGATCTGTCTCTAGTCATCGTATTTTATATCGCAACGCAAAAGGTTTCACTAGAAGGACCTATACTTGGTTTCGTACTAGGTTATATTGAAGATGTATTTTCAGGAGGAATAATAGGAATGACCTCCCTTAGCCTGGTTATTATATTCATAGCAGTCAACATGCTATCCAAGGCGATGAGCTTTAACACAACCCTCGGAAGGATGGTGGGAGTTGGACTTATGGGTATCATAAAGGGTGTCTTATACTATATAATATTATCCTTTATGAATCCAAATATCCCCATATTGTTGCCAGTATTTCTGACTCCGTTAATCACCGGTCTCCTTGCTTCACCTATAATACAATTTCTTTCTAAGATAAATGCCTCCCTTGCACTCGGGGGTAAAGACAGTACGAGCATATGAATCTCTATCAAGAAGAGGAAAAATCCAGGGATTTAAGTGGTAGGCTGTATGTCATGGCCGGAATTGCATTCTTCTTCTTCTTTCTTATAATTGTAAGGTTGTGGTACCTCCAGATAATAAAAAGTGATGATTTAAAAGAGTTATCTGAGAATAATAGAATTAGATTGGTAAAAATTATTGCACCACGAGGTATTGTTTATGACTTTAACGGCAATAGGCTTGTTGAAAATCGTCCTGGTTTTAATCTAACAATAACACGGGAAGATCTAAAAGATTTAGATATGCTTAAAATAACCCTGCCTAAGATGGTCGATATCTTCTCTGAAGATATCGACAAATCTCTAAAGAGAGGCAGGACCCTTCCTCCATATCGAACAATAAAACTAAAGAAGGATCTGGATTGGGAGGAAGTAGCCAGGCTTGAATCATTTAAAACAGACCTTCCTGGTATCGGCCTTGAGGTTAGCCCAAGAAGATTATACCCCCATAACGGCCTTGCATCTCATCTTATAGGATATGTAGGAGAGATAGAAGAACAGCAGTTGAAAAGATATACGGCCACAAACTATAGAGCTGGTGATATAGTGGGCAAATATGGTATCGAGGAGAGTTGGGAAAAATATTTAAGGGGAATTGATGGGGGCAAACAGATCGAGGTAGATGCCCTTGGAAGAGAGATAGCACAATTAAAGAAGATTAACCCTATACCTGGTAATAACCTCTTCTTAACAATAGACCTTCATACTCAAAATACAGCAAAAAAACTTATGAAAGATAAGGCAGGGGCGGTAGTGGCACTAAACCCCCAAAATGGTAAAGTTATAGCAATGGTAAGCAGTCCAACATTCGATCCCAATATCTTTGCTACTGTATTAACAAGAGATGACTGGGAAGAACTACTTAAGGATCCGTTTGATGTTCTTACAAATAGAGCTATTCAGGGACAATATCCACCCGCATCTACCTTTAAAGCTATCACAGCCATTGCATTGCTGGAAGAGGAGATAATATCACCTTCCACTGAGATCTTTTCCGGTCCAGATTTTAAATTCGCAGGCATGACGTACAGAGACTGGAAGGATGAAGGACACGGCATTATCAATGTACATAGAGCAATTGTAGAATCGTCTGACACCTTTTTTTACCAAACCGGTTTAATGCTGGGGGTCGATAAACTTGCATATTATGCAAAAGGCTTTGGCCTTGGAAAGAAGACAAATATCGAACTAAAGGGTGAAAAGGCAGGGCTTGTGCCAACAAAGGAATGGAAATCTAGAATATACAAGGAGCCCTGGTATAAAGGAGAAACGATATCTGTCTCTGTAGGTCAGGGTTTCATGCTGGCCACCCCCTTACAGATGGTTAATGCATACTCTGCAATTGCTAATGGTGGCAGGCTCTATTTGCCACAAATAGTTGATAGGGTAGAAACACCCTCCGGGGAGGTTATATGGAGGTTCATGCCTAAAGAGATAGGAAGGCCCCCGGTTTCTCGGCGAACAATAGACATAATGAGGTCGGCATTAAAAGGTGTAGTTAATGATGAGGGAGGGACCGCAAGGGGAATAAGGATTAAAGGGATAGATATCGCCGGAAAGACTGGTACAGCCCAGGTAATCAGATTGGATAAAGAAAAGGATAAATCTGTGGAAATACCTTATAAATTAAGAGACCATTCATGGTTTATCGGTTATGCACCAGCAGACGACCCTCAGGTAGCTGTTGCAGTTCTGGTGGAGCACGGTGGATTTGGGGCTCAGGTAGCTGCCCCCATTGCCAGGGAAGTTATAAGGGCCTATCTCAGAGTCGGAGAACATGAAGACCCCGATAATATCCTCAAAGCAGATAATCAATATTTTTAAATTGAATATTGATGAATAAAAAAACCGTCGTGCGTGTTGCATAAATCAAGAATAATTCCTAATAGCTTTTTAGGTTGTAGCTTTTTAGCTTCTTAGGTTGGTTTCCACCTCCTGTTTTTTCCTAAAAAGCTAAGAAGCTAATTCCTGGATGACGATACACGATTAAAGAATAGGATTTAGAATTTTGATACAACAATTATAAAGATCCTATTAATTCAATTTAAACTTTCAACTAAAACACAAAAGCGGATAACTTCTAATTACAAACGATAAAAAACATGATTGACAGACGTCTGTTTGTACATTTTGACTGGTTCTTATTTATCATAGTTGCTCTTCTGGCCACAATAGGTGTTGTAAACATCTACAGCGCAACAATAGGAACAGACAGTCAGATATATCAAAAACAGATATACTGGCTTATGATCGGTATATCGTTCATGGTACTTTTTTTGCTTATGGATTATTCCAACCTCGAAGTCATTGCATACATTATCTATTGTGTAATAATATTATTATTAATTGTGGTCATTGCAATGGGTCGTTCCTCCTTAGGTGCTCAGAGATGGCTCAACCTTGGATTTATCTCAATCCAACCATCGGAATTTTCCAAGATATCGCTCATTATAGCCCTTTCAAAATACTTTTCTAATAAATGGATACCACCACAGGGCTTAAATGTAAAGGAGCTTATAATTCCAGTAATATTGTTTGTCATCCCATTCTTTTTGATAACCAAGCAGCCCGACCTTGGGACTGCCATGATTTTGGGTCTTATATTCTTTTCAATGGTCTTGCTTATAAGGATCAGGACAAAAATTCTAATTGTAACATCTGGCCTCTTAGTATCAATAGTTCCATTGACATGGTATTATCTTAAAGATTACCAGAAAGCGAGACTCATGAGCTTTCTGAAGCCTGCACAGGACCCACTCGGCTCGGGATACCATTTAATACAGTCGAAGATAGCCATTGGTTCAGGTGGGATCTTCGGAGAGGGTTTTCTAAATGGCACACAGGGGCGATTATTATTCCTTCCAGAACATCACACAGACTTCATATTTTCCATCCTTGCAGAGGAGTGGGGATTTATAGGATCTTTCTGTGTAACAGGCCTCTTCCTTCTCCTTATAATTATGGGTTTGAATACCGCTAAACATGCTAAAGACAGGTTTGGAAGCCTGCTTGCGTTTGGCGTAACATCGATGTTTTTCTGGCATGTTGTAATTAATATCGGTATGGTTACAGGGATGCTCCCTGTTGTAGGAGCGCCCCTTCCCTTCTTTAGTTACGGTGGTTCATTCCTTGTAACAGTCATTTTTGGAGTCGGTATACTCTTAAATGTCAGTATGCGGCGGTTCATATTAAGGTAGGTGTGGCTCAAAGATTTATAATATTTTTTGCAACAGGTGGATATGTCGGCTTTTCCCCCATTGCCCCTGGTACTGTAGGTACCCTTTGGGGCATACCGCTCAGTATCTTGCTGGCAAACTTGGGTCATATAAAAGGTGGCATCGCACTGTTAATTTTTTTTTCGGGGGCCTCCTGGTTGGCCTCTCGTGCCTGTAATATCGGCAAGGTTGAAGACCCACCATCTATAGTTTGCGATGAGGTGGTGGGGTTCCTTGTAGCATCCTTTCTTATACCAACCACATTGCTGAATATATTTTTTATCTTCCTTATTTTTAGAATTTTTGATATCTTGAAGCCATTTCCAGCCAACCTTATAGACGACAAAGTCAAAGGGGGAGTTGGTATAGTCCTTGACGATGTTGTTGCCGGTATATATACAAATCTTGTATTTTTAGTTGCCGCTTGGCTTATCGGTTACTACTAAGTAATCGTAGAAACCAGCGCATTTGACAGATTTTTCTTCAAAAAGATATTTAATGTACCTCAAATATGAATGCAACGGCAGGATACAGCATTATAGAAGAGACAATTGGCGGTCTTCTGCTGGATAGGGGGTTATGGCTCGCCATAACCGAGTCGTGTACCGGAGGCCTCATTAGTCACAGGATAACTAATATACCTGGAAGTTCCCGTTATCTTAAAGGCTCTATTATAGCTTACAGCAACGATGTAAAGAATGAGCTACTTTCAGTCTCCCCTGAAACTCTAAAAAGATATGGAGCCGTTAGTGCAGAAACAGCAACCGAGATGGCTGAAGGTGTAAGAAGAAAGATTGGAGCAGATATTGGACTTTCCGTTACAGGTATAGCGGGGCCTTCAGGTGTAACAGAAGAGAAGTCTGTCGGAACAGTATTTATAGCCGTATGCAATAAAAAAGACACTAGGTCATATAGATTCCATTTCAAGGGAAGCAGGGAGAAGATCAAGGCTGAAAGTGCTGATAATGCGTTGGAAATATTGAAGGAATTTCTATTATTATTCTGTGAATAATCTCATAAGGATATTTATTGCAACTGAAGTATCTGATAGAATTGCCAATGAAATAGCTAATATTCAGGATAGATTAAAAGATTCTGCCGATCGTGTTTCGTGGGTTAAACCTGGAAACATTCACCTCACTTTAAGGTTTCTCGGAGACATAGAAGAAAACAGGATGGAAGAGATTTATCGTGCCATGTTACAGTCGGTTTCCGGTATAGATCCACATGATATTTCGGTAAAAGGAATAGGCGTCTTTCCAAATCTTAATAATCCCAGGGTCATCTGGCTAGGTGTCGTGGACGAAGAAAAATTGAAGATTATCTATAAAGCACTAGAGAGGGAGTTATGCATGGTGGGGTTCGAGAAGGAAGATCGCAATTTTCATCCACATATCAGCATCGGAAGGGTAAGGTATCTGTCTAATAAAAGGGCCTTTAAAGAAAGGATAGAGGGCCTTAATGGAATAGAACTTGGGAATTTAATAATCGACAAGATACTGTTATATAAAAGTGAATTAAAGCCATCTGGAGCAATCCACACCAGACTGAAAGAGGCAAAACTTGGGGATGTATACACAACGTCATAAATAGTATCCATCCGGAAACTCATTCGGACACTGATGCAGTTTTCAATTCGGAAAATAGCAATTTTGTGCAAGACGGGGACTGTCCCAGGCAGTTCGAGGATTGAGGAAAGAGGTTTGAGGCTAAGGTTAAGGTTAAAGCTAAGGCTAAGGCAAGGTTAATAAGCCCTGTCTTGCAACTTGTAACTTGTAACTTAGATACCCGAGAG
>JAUXIU010000011.1 GCA_030620895.1 Deltaproteobacteria bacterium | reverse complement strand
GGGTGTTAGAGGAGAAAATCAGGCACCATTTATCATAGACCTCCATAAGCGATTTGCACTTCCAGCCTCAGTATTTGTATTTGCTCTTATTGGAGTACCCCTGGCCATTCAGAAGATACGAACTGCGAAATTTACGAGTTTTAGCATGGCCCTTGGGGTTGTTCTCACCTACTATCTGCTTTCCACTGCCTTGGAATCTCTCGGAGAAAGTGCAAGTATAAACCCTATTCTAGCGGTATGGGGTTCAGACATAATCATGGGAATAGCTGGATGCTACATCTTCTTGATGACATCCAAGGATTTACCCATAATACCGTTCCAACGGTCAACACGGTGGTCTCATACCCTACAGAAATTTTTAAGGAAAAGGTCATGAAAGTCCTGGATAGATACATGTTCAAGGAATTCCTGAAGATCTTCACAATGACCGTTCTATCATTCATATCACTCTATCTCCTGGTGGACATCTTTGAACTGATCGATGATCTCCTTGAACATCATGTTCCACTCTCAATATCTATACAGATGTTTATTTACAAGACACCATATATCTTTTACCAAATATCCCCTGTGGCCGTCCTTATGGCCACACTCCTCACAATGGGTATTCTATCGAGGCATAGTGAGATTACAGCAGTAAAGGCGGGAGGCATAAGCATCATAAGATGTATTGTGCCACTCCTTCTTTGCGGTCTTTTAATAAGTGTCATAAATATAATCCTGAATGAAACAGTAACCCCTATTACAAACAAACGGACCGACTCAATTAAGAGAGAGTGGTTTGAGAAGTCACCCACGAAAATATTTAACCAAAACAGTGTATGGTTTAGAGATACCAACGGGATCTATACCGTACGCTATATGGACACAAAGGCCAAGGTAGTCAAGGGCTTTACAATGTACAATTTAGATCTTTCATTCAACCTTAAGACCAAATTGCATGCAGATGAGTTGATATGGACAGATGATGGATGGTTTATTACCTCAGGATTACTGTGGAGGTTTTCAGAAAAAGAAGGCATCAAGGCCACAAAGATAAACAATGTACCATTACAACTGCTCGGGGGGCCTGAAGAGATCGGGAGGGCAGAGGCAAACCCCAAAGAGATGAGTTTCAGCGTCCTGTACAGATATATAGTGAATCTAAAAAAGGAAGGATATGAGACAAGAAAGTATCTGGTTGACCTTTACAGCAAGACTTCATTCCCGTTTGTTAACCTTATAATGGTTCTTCTTGGGATACCCTTTTCTCTAACAAGTGGAAGGCGCAGCGGTCTGGCATTAGGTGTTACCGTTACTGTACTTATAGGCTTCAGCTATTGGATTGTATTTGGCATTAATATATCCCTCGGGTACAGCGGCGTTATACCTCCTCTCGTTGCCTCCTGGTTTACAAACATAATATTTGGCGCAATAGGACTGTTGATGCTGAGCCACGTCAGGCATTAGTTGTACTCACAAGATTATCACTTATTATGCACGAACGTATTTACAAGAACACGCTTTGCGCAAAGCGCTCTGCGCATGGCAATAACAGAACTGGGACAGTCCATGCAGGTTAAATTCTGCGGCTACGATAGTTAGTCCATTCCCTGCAACATCTGGGATTATTTCCCCAGCAATACCTTCAGGGACAGTTCATCGAGCTGCTCTTTGTTAACAATAGATGGGGCATCGCTCATCAGACACGAGGCCTTCTGCGTCTTTGGGAATGCCATAACATCCCTTATAGAGGGAGCACCTGCCATAATCGAAACAATTCTATCCAACCCAAATGCTATCCCACCGTGTGGCGGGGTGCCGAATTCAAGGGCATCCAGCAAAAAACCAAACCTTTCCCTTGCCACATCCTGACCGATCCCGAGCTTATTGAAGATATTGGCTTGTAGATCTCTATTATGAATCCTTATGCTGCCACCACCTATCTCAGTTCCATTTAGTACCAGATCATATGCTTTTGCCTTAACCTCGAGGGGAGAGTCATCGAGTTTGCTCACAGAATCTTCCGTTGGTGATGTAAATGGATGATGTACAGATACATATCTTCCTTCATCCTCATCAAATTCAAGGAGAGGAAAATCTGTTATCCATACAAAATTATAAGAATCCTTTGGAATAAGATTAAGCCTCTCTCCAAGTTTTATCCTAATCCTCCCGAGGGCAGTATTGGCTATCCTCTGGCAATCTGCTACAAATAAGATCAAATCCCCGGTTTCCGCACCAAGGGTTTCTGCGATAGTCTCCTTTTCACTGCTATTCAGAAATTTAGATATCGGTGATTGCCATTCACTGTCAGTAACCTTCACCCATGCCAAACCCTTTGCCCCATATTCACCAGCAAGCTCCGTTAAATCATCCAATTCCTTTCGGGAAAACTCGCCACACCCTTTCGCATTCAGCGCCTTAACGACATCACCCCTTTTGGCAGCGTCAGCAAATACCCTGAAGCCTGAATTTATAACAAGTGTGGTGATATCCTTTAGTTCCAGGTCAAATCTAATGTCAGGGGCATCCAATCCGAACCTCTCGACCGACTCCTTATACGTTAATACCTGGAATGGCAGGTTTAATTCAACACCTACAGCCTCGCTGAATACCCTTGATAGAAGCCCCTCCATCATGTGCATTACATCATCCCTATCAACAAAACTCATCTCAGCATCTATCTGTGTAAATTCAGGTTGTCTGTCTGCCCTCAGATCCTCGTCCCTGAAGCACTTAACTATTTGAAAATACCTATCAAAGCCGGCTATCATGAGTATCTGTTTGAAGAGCTGTGGCGACTGTGGAAGGGCATAAAACTTGCCAGGGTTTAGACGGCTTGGCACAAGATAGTCCCTTGCCCCTTCAGGTGTACTTTTCGTCAGCATCGGTGTCTCAATCTCTATAAAACCGTTCTCGGAGAGATAGTCTCTAACAGCTTTACATACCATGTGACGCAATATTAGGTTCTTCTGTAAAGATGGCCTCCTCAAATCCAGATACCTATGTTTAAGCCTCACATTCTCATTAACGTCACTGTTATCTTCAATTAAAAATGGAGGTACAATTGCCTCGTTGAGTATCTTAAGTTCTTTTGTTATAACCTCAACCTCACCGGTCTTAAGGTCAGGATTTTCCGTTCCTTCCGGTCTCTTATTTACCGTTCCCTTAACCGCAATGACATACTCTCCTCGAATGTGATGTGCTTTTTTATGGGTCTCTTCGTCAACCTCCGTGTTAAAAACAATCTGTACAACGCCTTTTATGTCCCTTAGGTCAATAAATATCAGACCTCCGTGGTCCCTCCTTCTCTGGACCCAACCCATCAGAACTATATCACTCCCTATCTCCTCGGTTGTAACCTCTCCGCAAAAGTCGCTCCTTTTCCAATTACCAAGTTCTTCTAACAATCTAAATACCTCCCAGAATAGATTTATACACAACGTCATAAATAGATGCGCATACAGAGTGTTAGAACAAAGCAGACCAAGGCGCGACGAAGACGAGGAGTGAGACGTACTTTGTAGTACGCCGTAACGACAAGCCGGCCGGGTCGGGTATGCAAAATTATGACGCTCTGTGTAGCACCTTATAGCATATGGTGCACATATTTTCAAACCGTTTAGGAATCTTTCAATATATGAAAAAGAACGAGATATCACTTGATACAACAATTACATGTCATTAACAAGAACATACAAAGGTAAGGATTGTTATTTAACGGGATGAACAATCAGTTCCGAGGTGTTTCGGCGAAAAAATATCATCGTGATTCGTGGATCGTGTATAGTGTATCGTAACTCGAATGATAATCCGCGATTAACGATCCACGACACATGTTTATGAGTTCTTAACAGGATGCACGCCGTAAGCCCCGCCTTGTAGGCGGGGTCAAGGCGTGCTAGAGAGAAAATAATTCTTCCCATTTTTATTTGCCCCGATTTTTATTATCATTTTCACCTTGAAATATTTGATTATATAGTGTAAAATGCTAGAAAATAGCTTAGAGTTCATGGCGGGCCCTTTGTTAGAGGTTAAGGCAGCCTTTAGAAAATTATTCAGGAGGTTTGGGATGAAAAAAATTGGATTTGTTGTCGCTCTCCTCTCTCTATTTGTTTCCACTTTTCTCTTCACTGAGATAGCTCGCGCAGAGTATGGAGACATAGTGCTTGACAGCAAGATGGAGAGCATGAAGAAGGCAGACGTAAAACCAGTTTTATTTCCTCACTGGTTCCACAGGATAAGGTTTAAATGCAAGGTATGCCATGAGGATATCTTTATCCTGAAGGCGGGAGCGAATGATATCAATATGAACAAGATAATGAGCGGCGAATTCTGTGGGAAGTGCCACAACGGTATGATTGCATGGGAGCCTCTCTACTGCGACAGATGCCACTCCTATGAAGGAAAGTAAATGAAAACTTCAGGATATAGAAAGGAGGAAATAGGATGAAGGGTTTTAATAGACTTGGGCTCTTATCAAAGGCAAGCCTCCTCATTGCCATAGTTATTTTTGTAGGTTATTCTACATTATATATAGTACCGGCTGAAGCAGCAAGGAAATCAAAGACTTCTGCAATCGATCCAAATGACCCAACAAGCGTCATCTACCTTGATACAAGCGGAAAAATGGCCGGTAAGGGCGACCCCGATAAGCCTGCGAGTAAATCGGTAGCTGCAGGCAGAGGATGGCACCCACAGGCGATGAGGGACCAACGCCTTCCAAAGGATAAATACGGGCTGATAGATTGGGTGACACTGGTCAAGAAAAAGATGATAAAACCAAGACCATCGCTAGACCCGAATTTTGACGAGATGCCCCCTCTAGATATGAATGTTTTGATTGAATCTAAAAGTGACTTTGTCAATGATGTTGTATTCCCTCACTGGATACATACGTATTGGCTTAGATGCGATGTATGCCATCCAAAGATATTCATCCCTGCAAAGGGGCAGAATAATATGAGTATGATAGGGATAAGCAGGG
Source organism: Deltaproteobacteria bacterium (assembly GCA_030620895.1). Classification (GTDB taxonomy): domain Bacteria; phylum Desulfobacterota; class GWC2-55-46; order S146-70; family JAUXIU01; genus JAUXIU01. The sequence goes on along the minus strand of JAUXIU010000011.1, from coordinate 7,641 downwards.
GCAAATGGTGTGGGAGATGCCATGGAAAAATTGCGTTCCCTCTAACAGACTGCATGAGGTGTCATGTAAGTCCTAAAAAGGCTGCTAAAAAACGGAAATGATCAGGATAATAAAAAAGATAAGGGGGCCGGCAAAATAGCCCTCCCCCTTATCTTCCAAATCCCACATAAATTAACGGACATCACATAGTCGAATAGAGGTTATCAGATACAATCTTATTAATCCTGTTGTCTTTATCAACATAAACCATAACAGGGGAATACTCTATTAACACCTCATCTTCAAAGGTGGCGTAACTCGCAATTATGATTATGTCGTCCTTTTTTGCTAGATGTGCGGCTGCCCCGTTTATGCAGATAGCACCACTATCCCTCTCGCCAGGTATCACATATGTCTGAAATCTTGAACCGTTGCTTATATTATATATATCCACCTGCTCATATGGCAGAAGCCCGGCCGATTCCATTATCGTAGCATCTATGGCAATACTTCCCTCATAATCGAGATTTGCGTCTGTGACAACCGCCCTGTGTATCTTTGATTTTAACATAAATCTCTGCATACTTTGACCTCCATTCTATCTTAATACAACCCTCTTTCGTATTTTAGTTTAATGAAAAACCTGCATTGAAATAATCTCCATAAAGTGAAAGTTACTAAATATTTGTTAATTTCAACTACATGCTGTACGATCCTGATGCTCTTGCTAATCGCATCATTTCTAACAGCATGTATGTCTCAATCACTCTTGGCTAAGTTTGCGCCTCTGAAAGGGCTTAATCGGCGTAATCTGATTATAATCTGTGTAATCGTTTCACTAAGAGAATGTATGGATATTATTTCAATATTAAACCATCTCACTCAACTATGAACTAACCAATATTAAATTGTCTATCAATCTAACCCTCCCTATCTTGGCAGCGATGGCAAGAAGGGCTATTCTATCTATATCATAGATATCCTCAAGTGTATCAAGGTCGCATATCTTTACATACTCAACCGAGACAAGATGTTCCTTCTCCAAAATCCTTCTCACACCATTAATAATATGGCGCACTTCCCTTTCGCCATCCTCAAATAATTCATGACCTTTGCACAATGCCTTATAGATAGAGGCTGCCGACTTTCTCTCCCTTGGTGTCAGGTAACTGTTTCTCGAGCTTGCAGCAAGGCCATCATGTTCTCTGACTATAGGAAAGCTCAACAAATCTATACCCAGATTCAGGTCAGAGATCATACGCCTTATAACAACCAACTGCTGGTAATCCTTTTCACCAAAGATGGCTATATGGGGTCTTACTATGTTTAATAGTTTTAATACAATTGTAGCAACCCCAACAAAATGTCCCGGCCTGAACAGGCCACATAGGTTTCTCTGTAAGTGCCTGACTTCAACAAAGGTCTGGTAACCTTCGGGATAAATTTTATCCTTATCGGGGTGGAAGAGCACGTCTACGCCAGCCTTTTCTGCATGTTTTATGTCCGTTTCAATATCGATGGGATAAGTCTTGTAATCCTCAGCAGGACCAAACTGTATTGTGTTTACAAATATGGACATAAGCAGCAAATCACCAAGCTTTCTCCCCCTCTTAAGTAACCCCGTATGTCCTTCATGAAGATAACCCATAGTCGGGATAAAGACTATCTTCTTGTCGTCCTCTCTTGCAGAGGCGGCTATGGACTGCATCTCCTTTATATCTTCAACAACTCTCATCCAGGCTTCTTAGCTGACCCAGTTGTGTAAAAATGCTCTTTTCCTGGAAACCTGCCCTTGTCAACATCGTCTATATACTCCCTTACCGCAGTTGTTATGATAGCGCTGAGGTCTACATATCTCTTGACATAGGTCGGCTTTATATCCTCAAATAGACCAAGCATATCATGGATCACCAGAACCTGCCCATCGCAGTAAGGACCGGCCCCTATACCTATAGTCGGGATAGAGAGGGTTTTTGTGATCTCCCTGGCAAGCCCTGCCGGTACCCCCTCGACGATAACGGCAAACGCACCTGCCTTTTCAACAGCCTTTGCATCCCTTATAATCGCCTCAGCCTCTTGCCGGTTCTTCCCCTGAATCTTATATCCGCCCATACGGTGTATGGATTGTGGTGTAAGACCTATATGACCCATAACAGGTATCTCCATATGCACTATCGCCTTTATTGTATCTGCAATTGTTACTCCACCTTCAACCTTTACGGCCTCTGCACCACCCTCCTTCATGATCCTTCCTGCGTTCTTTTTTGCATCAGTCAATGATACCTGGTAAGATAGAAATGGCATATCCGTGACAACAAGTGCTTTCTTTCTGCCTCTTACTACAGAACTTGTGTGATATATCATTTCCTCTACAGTAACCGGGAGGGTATTTTCAAAGCCAGCCTCAACCATGCCTACTGAATCACCAACAAGAATAACAGGTATTCCTGCACCTTCGACTATCTTTGTCATGGAGTAGCCATATGCTGTAAGGACGGGTATCTTTTTGCCATCCTTTTTCATCTTGATCAAATCACAGACTGTTACCTTATTCATGACATACCTCATTTGGAAAATATGTTAGAGGAATGAGGTTGGAGGAAGGAGGCAAAAACCTCTAACCTCTAACACCATTACGTTACCTTTTTGCAGATTAGTCCGTTTTGTCCATTATCTCTTTTGTATATTTTTATGATTGGGTTTCTCTCCCATTTCCCGTATGGGACACAATAAATAGGCCTTCCAGAGCGTATCCGGAAGGCCCATATACTATCTTACAGGGAAAACAAAACTGCTTTAGGGTCCTTTAAAGACCCTTGCAGGCACCCTGACACCATATTTAAGCAACTTCCGTCTCGGTCCCTCTTAACGCCTGGATCCAAGCGGTATGTAATGCTGCACACCACCCCTCATTGACCTGATCTCTTTTACCAGGTCAGAGAGGTCTGCCCTGCTGCTTACAAAGTCAATATCGGTACTATTGATTACTAATAGTGGTGAATCGTTATAATAAAAGAAGTACTTGTTATATGCATCCACAAGATCTTCAATGTACTCCTCTTCAATATTCATTTCGAATGACTTGCTCCTCTTCTTTATACGCTCGATAAGAACTTCTGTCGAGGCTTGCAGAAAGATTACAAGGTCAGGTTTTGGTATCTTTGCATTGAGGAGTCTATATATCTGCTCATAAAGGGCCAACTCGTTTTCATCCAGATTTAAATAGGCAAATATCCTGTCTTTGGCAAATAGATAGTCCGATACCATTGTCGAATTAAAGAGTTCCTGCTGCCCCAGGTTCTTCTGCTGCTGATACCTGTTCAATAAAAAGAACAACTGTATCTGAAAAGCATACTTCTTCCTGTCAGAATAAAATTTTGCCAGGAAGGGGTTGCTTTCAACATCTTCTAGGATCGTCCTGCCATTAAATTCTATAGCCAGATGTTCAGCCAAACTGGTCTTTCCAACGCCTATCGGTCCCTCAATTGCAATATATCTGGCTTTCTCCATACAGAATTTGTAACCATGACAGATCCGAAAATTTAAAGTTCGTTAATCGTGTATCGTTCATCGTTTATCGTGAATTGTCGTTTGATTTACGATACACTATACACGAACCACGAACGACTGTTTTTTTTATTCTTCAATATTCTATTAAAATTACCCTATAGGTCTTAAAAAGTCAAGTTTTACCCATTCTTCATCTATCGAAGTTCAACTTCGATAAAAGGTTACTGAGGTATCCAAATCTATCTATACCGATAGTTTCACCTCTGCTTCGGGGATCTATTGCTGATTCAAGCAAGAGGCTCCTTAAGATGTCTTTTGGCAACCCAAGTACCTTAAGGGCATTTAGAATCATCTTCCTCCTCATACCAAATGCCGCCTTTACTACCCTTTTAAATATCTCCATATCCTCCACCTCTACCCTGGGCTTATCCAGTATATCGAATCTCACTATTGAAGAATAAACCTTCGGCACAGGATAGAAGGCAGTGGGGGGTATTTGGAACTCTATATTTACATCTGCAAAGAACTGGGAGAATACAGATAGAGCACCGTAATCCTTCTTGCCCGGCACCGCAACTACCCTTTCAGCAACCTCTTTCTGGAGCATCAGGAGTAATGCAGTAAACACCTCTCGCTCCTTAAATAATTTGAAGAGTATGGGGGTGGATATATTATAAGGTATATTCGCAACTACCTTTAGTTTCTTTTTTAATCTCTTTGCTATTTCGGCATAAGAAATCTTCAGGGCATCTGCGCATATTATTTCAATATCCTTGATGTCCGAATATTTCTCCTTGAGCTCCTCTACAAGGTCTCTATCCAGCTCAATGGCAATAACCTTTGCACCACTCATTGCAAGGGCATCTGTCAGAGCCCCCATGCCAGGCCCTATCTCAATGACCACATCCCCGGGCCTTATATCCGCTGCCGCAACAATCTTCGCAACGATATTTTTGTCTACAAGGAAGTGTTGCCCAAATCTCTTCCTAGCAACAAAATTTCGGGATTTAAAGCGTTCTGAAAGAGGTCTGTTCATATCTCAATCGTTATCTAGCTTCTTAGCTTTTTAGCTTATTAGGTTTTTAGGGAAAATAGGGAGTAGCCTAAGAAGCTACAACCTAAAAAGCTACAACCTAGATTAGCTACAACCTAAAAAGCTAAAAGGAATTATTCCCAATTCCTTTTAATATTCCAAATTTGGATCGGCATCTATTGAGATGTCTCCCCTCTTGCCAGCCTTGATAAGATGATACCCCGCAGCGGCTATCACAGCACCATTATCGCTACAGAGAGAAGGGGGTGGTATAAAAACTTTTACTCCATTACTCTTGCCCCTCTCTATCGCCCTCTCCCTGAGCCTTGAGTTACAGGCAACACCACCTGCAAGTATCAGGTTGTTTACACCGCTTATTCTGCATGCCAAAAAAGCCTTTTCTACAAGGACATCAACAACGGCCTCCTGGAAACTTGCGGAGATATTTTTTATTTCTTCTTCAGACAGTTCATCACCAATCCCTTTAATATGTTTTAATACCGCCGTCTTTATACCGCTAAAGCTGAAATCAAGGCTGTCCTTTGATATGTAGGGCCTTTTAAAATTTATGGCCGATGGGTCACCTTCCTTTGCCAGCCTGTCGACAACTGCCCCCCCCGGGTAACTGAATCCCATAAGTTTTGCTACCTTATCGAACGCTTCTCCTGCCGCATCATCCCTTGTCTGACCTAACAGCGTATAATCTACGAAGGTGTCAAATTTAAATAGTGTTGTGTGCCCTCCTGATACAACAAGGGCAATTAATGGAAATGAGGGTATTGGCAGAGGGGTGTGAGGTTTTACAGCCGTCTTCGAAGCTGGACCTCCCCTGCCATTTAGAAAAACAGCCAGGGGATGGGCTACAATATGATTTACACCAACAAAGGGGATATCATATACATAGGCGAAGGCCTTGGTAAATGAAAGTCCTATAAGCAATGAACCTACGAGACCAGGCCCCTGAGTTATACCTATGCCATTGATCTCTGCTAATTTTATTCCGGCCTGTTCTAAGGCCTCATCGACAACTGGAACTACAGTCTCAATATGTCTCCTTGAGGCGAGTTCGGGTACTATACCACCGTATTTTTTATGTATATCATCCTGTGACGATACTACGCTTGATAGTATATGCCTCCCATCTTTTACAACTGCCGCAGCCATGTCATCACAAGATGACTCTATACCGAGCACCAACATATCGACTATACCCGCCTAGCTATCTTTCTCACTACACCGATAAATTCCTCTATATCTGAAACGGAATTAAAATACCCGGGGCTCACACGCACAGAACCCCCAGGATAAGTACCAGCCGCCCTGTGTGCACTAGGAGCGCAGTGGAGGCCGGAACGGGTCATAATGCCAAACTCATTATCAAGGATATAGCCAATCTCGCCTGGGTCTCTATCTGCAATATTGAATGATACCAAACTTACCCTCTTGCTTGCATCCAGGGTGCCAATTATGCTTATGCTCTTTATCCCATTAAGTTCGTCTATGATGCGACCTATCAGATTCTCTTCATACTCCCTTACCCGTATTACCCCCTCCTTCATTAAAAACTCCACCCCTGCACCAAGCCCGCCAATCCCTGGTGTATTTATCGTACCGCTTTCTAATCTCTCTGGAATATCCATAGATTCCCCAACTTCACCTGTCCCTCCATCTATAAGTGGAGGTATATCGATACCCTCCCTTATATACAGAAACCCTGTTCCCTGTGGACCAAACAGGGCCTTATGCCCTGTTCCAGCCAGGATGTCTATATTCATTGTTTCAACATCTATCGGTACGGCACCCACAGTCTGAGCGACATCTACCATGAGTGGAACACCTTTTCTGTGGCATATTGCACCAACATCGCCGACTGGCAGGATAGTCCCCAATACATTAGATGCGTGTGTTATACAAACAAGCCTTGTGTTCTTTCCCACGGCGTCATCTATCTCTTTTGGTTCAATTGTTCCGTTTTCCCCCATACCAACCATTGTCGCCTTTATCCCCTTTTTCTCGAGGGCCTTTATAGTATTTACAACGGCATTGTGCTCTATCGCCGTGGTGACAACATGGTCTCCTGATTTTAACAGTCCTTTCAGGGCAAGGTTTATGGACTCTGTTGCATTTTTTGTAAAAGCAACCCTCCCGGAATCCTTTATGTTGAGGAGCCTGGCGATAGATTCCCTAACCTCAAAAATTACACGGCCTGCACTGAGCGCCATCCTGTGGCTACCCCTGCCGGGGTTTCCACCTACATGCCTCAGAACCTCATCCACCCTTCTATATACAGGCTCAGGCTTTGGATATGACGTAGCGGCATTATCGAGGTATATCATAAAATATCTCTAGATCGGCTTCGGAGAACCAGCAAAAATAGATAACAGCAATATAATTACTATCGCTTGAACTACCCAACCTATTATACAAACCCCTACAGCGCGGAATGTGCTGTGATAATCAAGGGCCTGTCTAACCGCTATTACCATTGCCACCAGCATCCAAATCGCAGCTACTGGAAAGACGATCCCTGACAGCCCTGGAATTATACCCAATACTCGAATCAAACCGGGGGAACTGGAAAATCCTATAGTACGCATCAACTCAGCTGGGTGTGATTTGGTTTGCGGTTCTGGGAGTAATTTTGTGCCTATAAAATAAATAAGATAGGCCCAGACAAACCAGCCGATAAGTGCAAAAATTGTTCCAATCAAAATACCGCTAAACCCTACCCTTCCAATATTCCCTACCCCTGCCGCTATACTGGAGATAACGACAACCCCCATGGCCTGCCTCAATGCCCCTTTGTCAGCCTCAACCTCTTCATAAAGATGGAGATCAAGTTTTGCAGCGCGAATAATACGATCCTTGAAGTCAGACATAATCCCTCCTTTAAAAAACAGAAATTAGCTTCTTAGCTTATTAGCTTATTAGGTTTTTAGCATGTAGCTTATTAGAAAAAATAAGATAAAAACCGACCTAAGAAGCTACCACCTAAAAAGCTACAACCTAGATTAGCTACAACCTAAAAAGCTATCAGTCTCACCCAACCTCGTTATACTCCCTAACCCTGAACGCCACACCTATCTCGTCTTCGGCCAATCTTTTACATGACTCAACGT
>JAUXIU010000196.1 GCA_030620895.1 Deltaproteobacteria bacterium | reverse complement strand
GAGATTACCTCTTCTCTAAGTCCTTTAACATGATAGTTAACAGTGAAAATATAGATGTATTGAAGGTGCTTTCCAGAACCACAACACTGATGGCGGAAGGGGAGATACTACAGCTTCTAAAGAATAGTGATGTAGAGACAACCGAGAAGGATTACCTTTCGGTTGTGACAAAAAAGACGGCCGTTCTAATCTCAGCAACATGCCAGGTAGGGGGTGTCCTGGCCGGGGTTTCCGGAGAAAAGGAAGAGGCATTAGCTGGATACGGCATGAACCTTGGGGTCGCCTTTCAGTTGATGGATGACTGCCTGGACTATACATCCAGAGATGAAGACCTCGGCAAGGCCATTGGCAATGACCTGAAGGAGGGTAAGATAACCATGCCGCTCATATATGCCCTGGAGAAATCCACACCAAGGGAGAGAGAGATAATCCACAGTGCGGTTGAGGCAGATAGTATCGCAGAGGAACAGCTCACATCAGTGATGGGGTTAATTAATAGGTATAAGGGTATAGAGTATACCATCGACACCGCAAGGCGATACAAGGAGGAAGCTAATAGTTATCTGGAGATATTTGAACCAAATATTGAAAGAGTTGCATTAACTGCGGTTGCAGACTATGTTTTAGAAAGGAGACATTAGAACAACCCATATGATTCGTTAATCGTGTATCGTGAATCGTGAATCGTGAATCGAACCACGAACCACAAATCACGAACCACGGTTTTTTTAATCTTCAATCGTCAATTTTAAAGACATACTCATACGCATCACGCAATACTTTTTTTCATTCATAATTCATTATTCAGATTAGTTAAGAAGCTAATAAGCTACAACCTAAAAAGCTATTAGGAATTATTCCTGATTCATAATTCATTCTTTTTTTGCCCGTACCTGTAACATTAATACCGTGGGAGCTTCTTATCAATCTCCCTAGTCCAGGCATCCACCCCGCCTTTCATGCTCTTTGTCTTAGAAAACCCCATCTCTCTCAGGAATCTGGCCGCCTTGATGCTCCGCACCCCGTGATGGCAGTATGTGATTATCTCGTCTGTCAGATCGAATCTATTTAGTGAACCCTTTAGTTCATCAAGGGGTATTAGTGTTGCACCTTCAATGTGGCATATCTCAAATTCCTTCGGTTCACGTACATCTATGAGTTGGATAGCGCTTTTCCTTTTCAAAAGTTCATTTGCCTCTTTCACTGTAATCTCTATCTCTGCCTTCTGGGATATTGTCTCTTCTCCGCGACTGATACCACAGAACTCCTCATAATCTACAAGACCCTTTATGGTTGGATTTTCGCCACATATAGGGCAGTCTGGTGACTTCTGAAGTCTCAGTTCCCTGAAGCGCATATCCATAGCATTGAATGTCAGAAGCCTCCCGATGAGGGTTCTGCCCTTTCCCAGCAATATCTTCAGTGTCTCTGTAGCCTGGATTGTGCCGATGATGCCGGGAAGTATTCCAAGGACACCCCCTTCTGCACAGCTCGGCACCTCTCCTGGAGGAGGGGGCTCAGGGTAAAGGCAACGGTAACATGGACCTTTGGTTGCGTCGAATACAGAAGCCTGTCCCTCAAATCTAAAAATACTCCCATATACATTTGGTATTCCCAGAAGCACGCATACGTCATTTACGAGGTAACGCGTAGGAAAGTTATCTGTGCCGTCTACAACGACGGCATAATCCTTTACTATCTCCATGGCGTTCTTACTGGTCAACCTGGTGTCGTGTAAAACGACTTCAACCTCCGGGTTTATCGATCTTAAGCGGGCGCGTGCTGATTCTGTCTTCGGTTTTCCAAGCCACTCTTCACCGTGGATTATTTGGCGTTGTAAGTTGCTCCTCTCAACGACATCAAAGTCAAGTATCCCCAACCTGCCGATACCAGCGGCTGCGAGATAGAGGGCCAGGGGTGCACCGAGCCCACCTGCCCCGATACAGAGCACAGAGGCGCTGCATATCCTTTTCTGCCCCTCTATACCGACCTCAGGCAGAAGAAGGTGCCTGCTGTAACGGTTTATCTGTTCGTTGCTTAACTCTTCTCCTTGCTTCATATCTTTATCTTTTTTATTGAATCAAATGCCTTTCGGACAGTCTTCTTTGTGCCTTCTATCGCAAGGATAACGCTCCCCTCACTCCCCCTAACCCCCCCGGAGGCAACATGGACCGCCCTGACACCATAAAGCAGATCCAATGCACCTATCTCTGTTATGACCCTTGAACCTACAAGCGGCATCATCCCAACCTTATCACCCATGGAATATTGGAACCTCTCCTGTCCGCATGCCCTTGTTGCAGCAGCAACCGACGGGATGAGTTTTTCAAGGCCCACGGGAACTATAAGGTGTGCCCCCCTTGCCATAATAACACCAATGGACAGGCCTATCGTCCCACCCCTTGGGTCTCCCATCAATACACCGGCAAGGCCTGTCGAATCAACCGCATTTGCACCTTTGATAAAGACATCATCTGAGGTGAATTCCTCAAGCACATCAACCGGCTTTCTCCTTGTTACCCTGCCATCTATAAGCACAACAGGCGGTATTCTCTTCTCGGCTTTATTTGCGCCGAGTTCACCATCTGCGATCCTCCCAGCTGCATACCAGAACTTATCTATCTCCCTGCCTGTGAGTTTTTCCACTATATAGGCGTTTGTTGTTCCACTGCCTATTATAATCCGCCCCTTCCTGAGCGCCCCCTT
>JAUXIU010000128.1 GCA_030620895.1 Deltaproteobacteria bacterium | reverse complement strand
CTGATAAATCCCTCTTCGTTATAGTCGATATGGCGGGAAGGAATTTTTTTATGGCAAGGCCTTTGAGGATAGATATTGAAAAAATAGAGAAACTTCTTTTTGATAAGGGTGTCAATATATATCATGTCAAGACCTGACACTAGCACACAAGCTTATAATAATTTAGCCTCCCGATCGGATCCTCTGGACATTTAAGTGGAAAATGACCTGGGAATTTGATAATCTTCGGGATGAAGCGGAGAGAAGGGTTTGAGCGGTTCTTCTCCCAGTTATAGACAGTAGTCTCGTCTACACCAAGCCTTTCGGCGGCCTCCCTTTGGAGGAGCTTTAGGTCGAGTCTCTTCTTCCTCAAGTGGTCGCCCAGGGTCTTTAATTATCTAGTATAATCATGGGGTTATGGTCTTTTGGCCTTAAGGCTGATCTTGCAGAATTGAAACACAGGTATGCCCATGTGACTTCCTTGGGGAGGGTCCTATAAGAACCCACCATCTCTCGGAGGCGATACAGTACACGACACTCGATAGAGCTATCATTGGAAGATTATAAAGGAGGGGTAATGGTTCAAGAGCGGATACCGGTTTACATTGAAGATGAGATGAAGAAGTCCTACATGGACTATGCGATGTCTGTCATTATAGGCAGGGCATTACCGGATATAAGGGATGGATTGAAACCGGTTCACAGGAGAATCCTATATGCAATGCACGAGATGGGGCTAGAACGCAATAAGCCCTACAAGAAATCTGCGAGGGTAGTCGGTGATGTCATAGGTAAATATCACCCGCACGGCGACACCGCGGTTTATGACGCCATAACACGGATGGTCCAGGACTTCTCCCTCAGATATCCCCTCGTAGACGGTCAGGGGAATTTCGGTTCCATTGACGGCGACCCCCCTGCCGCTATGCGTTATACAGAGGTAAGGATGGCAAGGATTGCGGGTGAACTCCTCTCAGATATAGAAAAAGAGACCGTTGATTTTCGCGCCAACTACGACGACTCTCTAAAGGAACCCACAGTTCTTCCTGCAGCCGTTCCAAACCTCATAGTAAACGGTTCCTCCGGCATCGCTGTCGGTATGGCAACCAATATGGCTCCGCATAACCTCTCAGAGGTTATCGATGCCATCGTACACCTAATAAAAAAACCAGCTGCCACGATAGAAGACCTCATGAAGTTTATCCCTGGCCCTGATTTCCCAACAGGGGGTTTCATTCATGGACGCAAGGGGATAAGGGACGCCTATACAACAGGCAGGGGTATAGTCCAGATGAGGGCACGGGTAATTACCGAAAAGCATCCGCGTACAGAGAAGCAGTCGATTGTTGTAACCGAGATACCTTACATGGTCAACAAGGCAAGACTTATAGAGAAGATCGCAGACCTTGTCAGGGATAAAAAGATTGAAGGTATCTCCGACATAAGGGATGAATCCGACAGGGAGGGGATGCGCATCGTAATTGAGCTAAAAAAGGAAGAGGTTGCAGAGATAATCCTCAACAACCTCTTCCTCCAAACCCAGATGCAAACAAGTTTTGGCATCATCAACCTCGCCATAGTGGACAGCCAGCCGAGGGTATTGACGCTTAAGGATATTCTCCAGCAGTTCATTCGCTTTAGAAAGGAGGTTGTCACTCGAAGGACCGTCTTTGAACTCAAGAAGGCACAAGAAAGGGCCCACATACTGGAGGGGCTCAAAATCGCCATAGATAACCTCGATGAGGTAATTAAACTGATTCGTAAATCAAAGTCACCCAAGGAGGCAAAGGAGCGACTGATAAAGCAGTTCGGCCTTACAGATATTCAGGCCCAGGCAATCCTCGACATGAAACTCCAGAGGCTAACGGCACTTGAGAGGGAAAAGATAATAGAGGAATATAAAGAGTTGTTAAAGCTCATAAAAAGGCTTAAGGAGGTCCTGGCAACGGAGCTACTGCTCTTAAACATCATTACGGATGAGCTTAAAGAAATAAAGGACCGCTACGGTGATGAGAGAAGGACCGAGATCTTGGAGGAGGTCGGCGAGATTACACTGGAGGATATAATAGCGGATGAGGATATGGTCTTAAACATTACACACGGTGGTTATATAAAGAGAAACCCAACCAGTCTCTTCAGGATACAGAGGCGGGGGGGTAAAGGGAAGACAGGTATGACTACCAAAGAGGAGGACTTTGTTGAGCACCTATTTATTGCATCAACCCACAGCCATATCCTCTTCTTCACCGACAAGGGTAAGGTGTATAGCATTAAGGTCTATGATATACCCCAGGCAGGTCGTGCGGCGAGAGGAAAGGCTATAGTGAACCTCTTAAATATCGACAGAGACGAAAAGTTAACGGCCTTTCTCCCCGTAAAGGAATTTATGGAAGGGAAATCCATAGTCATGGCAACATCACATGGTGTGATAAAAAAGACGGATCTCATGGTCTTCTCCAACATACGCTCCGGCGGCTTAATCGCCATTAACCTCGATGCCTCGGACAAACTTATCTCTGCCAAACTTACCGACGGCTCTTGCGACCTCTTCCTCAGTACAAGAAATGGACCGGCCATAAGATTCAACGAGGAACAGGTGCGAGAGATGGGAAGGGTATCCAGGGGAGTACGGGGTATCAAGTTAGATAAGGACGATGAGGTTGTATCCATGGAAACACTTGAGAAGGGGGTTACAATCCTGACCGTTACCGAAAGGGGGTATGGAAAGAGAACGGCTATCAAAGAATACAGGAGGCAGCACAGGGGTGGACGCGGCATAAGAAATATAAGAGTTGCAGAGAAGAATGGAAGGGTTGTGGGTATCGCACAGGTCAGGGATGAAGACGAATTAATGATCACCACAAATAGAGGGAAGATTATAAGGATTGCCATGAAGGGTATCTCTGTTATAGGAAGGAATACAAAGGGGGTAAAGCTCATCCGTATCTCAAAGAATGAAAAGGTAACCGGGACGGCATATATCGCAGAGAAGGAGGCTGAGGAATAGATTGCTCAAATATCCCCTGTATTCCACGCTCTTTATCCTGATCACCCTAATAACCGCCTGCTCAAAAGAGGGGGCACCAATAATCTTTGAAAGTGCTGAAAAGTTCCTGGGCAACGGAGATTACATAAGGGCACTGGAGACCTATAACCACCTTGCAGATAAATACCCTGAAAGCACCTATGCCCCAACAAGCAAGTACAAGATCGGTTTGATACACCACATCTATATGGGAGATAAGCAAAGGGCCTTGGAAGCATATTTCTCCCTTATCCTCATGTACCCGGAGAGTAAGGATATTGCATTCGCAAGGAAGGATATGGCTGAGATATATTCAAATGATGGTGACCACAGGAGGGCCATTGGTGAGTATCAGTGGTTTATAGAAAATAGTACGGGCCCTGAAAGGGATGATTTCCGTTACCATATCGCAATGGAATATCAAAAGCTCTCCGATTTCAAACAGGCCATTATAGAACTTCAGGATATTCTAAAAGACTCCCCTTTTACGCCTATCGCCCCGAAGTTATATTATCAGATAGCGACAAATCAATACCTGGACGGCAACCTGAATGAAGCGATCGATACATATGACAGGCTCGTATCCTTCTACCCCGAAAATCACCTTTCTCTCGAGGCAAGGCTAGGTAAGGCGATAGCCATGGAAGAACAGGATAGACTTATAGAGGCAAAGAAGATCCTAAGGTCCCTTGAAGCAACCTACCCCAATAAAGATGTCATCAAGGTGAGGCTTTCATGGATAAATAAGAGGATAAAGGAGGGTCCTTCCAGGAGGAGGCGGTGAGGGAAGATTGAAAAGAATGAATTAGGAATAATGAATTACGAATTATGAATTTAGAAAATGAGCAATTTCCAATTTTAAATCTTCAATCTTTTCTAGTGCGTGATGCGTAAATACTGAATTAGGAAGTATGAAGTAGGAATCCGGGGG
>JAUXIU010000023.1 GCA_030620895.1 Deltaproteobacteria bacterium | reverse complement strand
TTGCGGAGACTATAAAAAATATCGGTATTGTACTTGCAAGGAGAACTGTTGCAAAATACCGTGAATCTATGGGTATACCGCCTTCCAGTAAGCGTAAAAGATATTTCTAATTAGCGTGGCGCATAGTGCGTATCTGGTGTATTCTCTACGGTGTGTCCCGCATAACGCAAGGCTAAGATATTGCACAGGATTCACCATTAGTAATGCACTACTGTGAAAATAATAGGAAAATAATAGAAAGAGGATAATAAGAATGAGATTGGAAGATTTTCTACCCCAGGATTGTGTAATATCTGCACTAAAGGCCAGAAAAAAGCGTGAGGTTCTTGACGAGATGGTAAAAAATATCTCTGACAAGATAAATAATATTAATAGAGAGATAGTGATCGAGGTGCTTCTAGATAGAGAGAAGCTGGGCAGTACTGGTATTGGTTATGGTGTGGCCATCCCTCATGCCAGAGTTAAGGGTTTGGATTGTATAGTCGTTTCTTTTGGGAGAAGTATGGAGGGAATAGATTTTCAATCAATGGATAATAAACCTGCGCATCTTTTCTTTCTCATAGTTGCTCCAGAGGATTCTACTAACGTTCACATTAAGGTCTTGGCCAGAATTTCGCAGCTTTTAAAAGATGCAAACTTTAGAAATAAGCTTATGGGGGCCTCTTCCAGTGAGGAATTATTCCGAATAATCATAAAGAATGATAGAAAACATCAAACTTAACAGGATGCACGCCGTAAGCCCCGCCCTGTGGGCGGGGTATCTTGACAATTTTTCATTAAAAATTCTGGAAACTGAACTTTTTAACATGTTTTTCAATAAGGACTTAATATGATAGCCATTACTGTTAAGGATCTGTTAGAAGAAGAACCAGAGAAGGGACTTAACCTCGGGCTGGTATTTGGAGATGAGTACCTTTCCAATCTAATTACTACCTCAAACATTCAGAAGCCGGGTCTTCTGCTTACAGATCTTCCGGAAGAGTTGCATCAAGGCAGGATTCAGATACTTGGCGGTGCGGAGATCGGATATCTGAATAGCATCTCTAAAGAAAAACTAAAAAAGGCTATTGAAAAACTGAACAAATCGAATCTACCCTGCATGGTGATTACGAGAGATCTTAAAGCACCAGATTTTCTGATTGATTTTGCCAGGAAGAAGGAGATAACTGTTCTGGTTACATCTTTAACAAGTTCTTCGTTTATAGAAAAGCTTATAAAACACCTTGTGGAGAGACTTGCCCCTATGACAACACTGCATGGGGTATGTGTGGATGTCCTGGGGATAGGTGTGCTGATATTTGGTAAAAGCGGTATCGGGAAGAGCGAATGTGCACTGGAGCTCATTATGAGAGGCCATAGACTTGTGGCAGATGATGTTATTACCATTAGGAAGATGCCAACCTCCATTCTTTTTGGTATGGCGTCTGATGTCATAAAATACCATATGGAAATCAGAGGCTTAGGGATAGTAAATATTAAGGATCTCTTCGGCATTACTGCTATAAGAGAGAGGAAACAGATCGATATTGTAGTGGAGATGGTCCAGTGGGAGCCTCGGGAAAATTATGAGAGACTCGGTTTCGATGAAAACATATATGATATTCTGGATGTTAAACTTCCACATATAAAGGTTCCAGTAAGTCCTGGAAGGAGTGTGGCAGATGTTGTAGAGGTGGCAGCAAGAAACCAGATCCTTAAGTTTATGGGCTATAATCCTACCCTCGAGTTCCAGAGAAAATTGCAGGATGCAATGAGCAGGGATGTCAAAGAGAGACTTAAGCAGTGAAGGAAATTCGCCTCGTTATCCTCAGTGGTCCTTCCGGTGCAGGTAAGAGTACCGCAATGAATGTCCTTGAGGACATGAATTTCTTCTGCGTCGATAACCTCCCTGTTATGCTGCTGCCGAAATTTCTCGAATTGTCATTGCAATCAAGAGAAATAACGAAACTTGCAACCGTTGTAGATGTAAGAGGAAGAGAGTTCTTAAAGGATTTCCCGCTAATATTGAAAGAGATTAAAGAGTCTGGGTATAATATAAAGTTATTATATCTGGAGTCTTCAGATGATGCACTGATTAGAAGATTTAGTGAAACAAGGAGGAAACATCCCCTTGCCCCGGAGGAGAGCCCTATCGAGGGAATCATAAGAGAGAGGAAGATTCTGAAGGAGGTCAAGGATAGTGCAGATGATATTATAGACACAACAGATTTTAATGTTCATCAACTTAAAGAGATTATCAGAGACCATTTCTCTGAACCTGCAAAGATTGCAGAGATGACAGTAAATCTGGTATCTTTTGGCTATCGTTACGGGATACCACAAGATGCAGACATTGTTATGGATGTGAGGTTTCTTCCAAACCCTTATTTTATTGATGAGTTTAGAGGACTCGATGGTAGGAATAACGAGGTAAAAATTTTCATAAATAATAAACCAGAGGCAAGGGAATTTATTGAAAGATTTATGATGCTAATGGATTATCTTATACCACTTTACAGGAACGAAGGAAAATCATACCTGACAATCTCGATAGGTTGTACAGGTGGCAAGCATAGATCGGTTTCCATTGTAGATGAGATTGCTGGAAACATAAAGTCCGACAAGTGTATTCTAAGAAAAATTCACAGAGATGTTGAAAAACCATAACAGTTAATCATTCAATTAAAAATTGTCAATTTATCAGGGCATCGATGTTGGGATCTTAAAGATCTTAGAATTATAGACATACAATAACAAACTCATATTTTTTAACAGGATGCACGCTGTAAGCCCCGCCTTGTAGGCGGGGTCAAGGCGTGCTAAGATAATGGAAACTTCCTTGCTGTCAAGATGCCCCGCCCTGTGGGCGGGGTATCTTGACTTGAAAACTAAAGAAGAATATTTAATCGAGATTATACAGGAGGGTACAAAATGGTCGGCGTTACGTTGATTACACACGGTAAATTGGCAGATATACTAATAAATACAGCCGAGGAGATAACAGGTCCTCTGGAAAACATAAGATCTGTTATCGTGGATAAGGATGATGATCCAAAAAAAGTTAGAGGTACTGTTTCCAAAGCCATTAAAGAAGTGGATCAAGGGGACGGGGTTATAATACTTACCGATATGTTCGGCGGTACACCTTCAAATATAGGTCTTTCTTTTCTAAGTAGTGGGAAGGTTGAACTAATTACAGGAGTTAATCTGCCAATTCTGCTTAAACTTGCAAGCCGAAAAGCGGATGAAAGCCTATCTGAGCTTGCAGGGATGTTAAAGAGGAAAGGCCAGGACAGTATAGTGCTGGCCAGTGAAATGCTTAAAGAGAAATCATAGGATTATTTAATATGATTGTTCTTGTCAGGGTTGATGACAGATTGGTGCATTCTCGTGTGTTAGAGGCATGGGTGCCATTTTTTAAAGCTGACTATATTATACTTGCGTCAGACGAGATAGCAAAGGATCAATTTCGGAGGCAAGTCATAGAATCATGCACTTATAGCAATCTATTGGTTAAGGTTAAAAATGTCAAAGATGCTGTTCAGGAGATATGTTCCGGTGGGCTTGATACTTACAGAATTATCGTTATTGTTGGCAGTTTGAAAGATGCCATGAAGTTATACAATGGAGGTGTGAAAATATCTTCCGTTAATATCGGAAATATACACCATAGGGGCAATACAAAAATGATTACCAGTTCGGTGTATATAAATAAAGAAGATGAAAATATTATTGAAAAGTTCAGGGAGATTGGAATTCCATTAGAAATAAGAGCGATACCTTTTGATAAACCTTTAGAATTTTACAGCTGTATGGCGAAAGACTGACTCAACTTTTGTTTTCAGTGCAAAAATCTATAGAAAAATGAAAATTGAAGATTGACAATTGAAGATTGTTTCCAATGCAAAAATTTTTAAAAAATGATTACACCAATTTTTAAAGATTACACAGATTTCTAAATGATTACACTTTTTGCAGTAAAAACAAATTTTATTCCCTTAATATAAGCACTATATTATGTTTACGGAGTAAAGCGGTTAAGACAAATGGCACTTGAAAGTCATAAAAAACAGATTATTTCTAAAATATTTACTATTAAAAACAAGCTGGGACTACATGCCAGAGCAGCATCTCAGTTCGTCCAAATGGCAAACCGTTTTAAGTCTGATATATATGTTGAAAAGGATGGGCAGGAGATAAATGGAAAGAGCATTATGGGCATACTGATGCTCGCTGCAACATGTGGGAGCAAGATTACCATCAGGGCAGAGGGTGATGATGCAAGTGACGTAATCATGTCCCTTGAGGAACTTGTGACCGGTAAGTTTGGGGAAGAAGAATGAAAGAGAAAAAGGACAGGGATATAACATGTAATGGTATAGGGGTATCTCCTGGTATAGCTATTGGGAAGGCATTTCTATTCTCTAGCGAAAGGATGGATGTGCCGGCCTTCTGTCATCTGGATAAATCCTTCCTTCAGAATGAGGTCGATAGATTTAAAGATGCCGTTGGTACCTCCAAGGCTCAACTACAGAAAATAAGGGAGAGGTTATTAAAGGATGGGAAGGGTAGAGGCAAGGAGCATGTCCATATAATAGATGCACATATTATGATGCTCGACGATGAGATGCTTATCAATGATACTATCAAGACCATCAAGAGAGAAAAGGTTAATGCTGAATGGGCGCTGAATAAGGTTTTGCAGAGTATAAAGGAGTTTTTTGATAGTATCGAGGATCAATATCTAAGGGAGAGGGGATCAGACATAGAATATATAGGAGATCGTATCCTGAGTAATCTTCTGGGTGAGAAGCGAGTTAGTATGTCTGAGATAAATGAAGAGGTAATTTTAGTTGCCAGAGACCTTGCCCCTACAGATACGGCTCAGATGCCCGGAAGTAAGGTCAAGGGTTTTTTAACAGATATGGGTGGCAGAACATCTCATACGGCGATCTTTGCTAGATCTATAGAGATACCTTCTGTAGTTGGCCTTGAGCATATCACTCAACTGGTTAAAAATGGCGATACCCTTATAATGGATGGTAATTCCGGGACGGTGGTAATAAATCCATCCAGGGAAGTATTGAGGGAATATGAAAAGATTAAGGAGCAGTTTTATTCTTATGAGAAGTCACTCCACTATTATAGCAAACTACCGGCAGAGACCGTTGATGGCCACAGGATCAAGCTTATGGGCAATATAGAATTTCTGGAGGAGGTGCCAGAAATTTTAGATCATGGTGCGGAGGGGATAGGACTTTATCGAACAGAATTTCTGTATCTTAACAGGAAAGATTTACCTTCTGAGGATGAGCATTTCAATGCTTATAAAGGGGTTGCCGAGAAGGTAACAGGTTATCCTACGATAATTCGAACCTTTGACCTGGGTGGCGATAAACTGCTTCCTTCTATGGAACTTGCAAGTGAGGCTAACCCTGCATTAGGTCTCAGAGCCATAAGGTTCTGTCTTAAAAGGACCGATATATTCAAGACACAGCTTAAGGGTATCCTCAGGGCGAGTGTTTTTGGAAATATTAAGATTATGTTTCCATTGATTTCAGGTGTGAATGAATTAAGAATGGCAAAGGAAATATTGAACGATGCTAAGGCAGAATTAAAAAAAGACGGCAAGGCATTTAAAGATGAAATAGAAATTGGTATCATGATAGAGGTCCCTTCAGCAGCCTTCATTGCAGATATTCTGGCCAAAGAGGCAGACTTCTTCTCTATAGGAACGAACGACCTTCTTCAGTATTGCCTTGCAGTTGACAGGGGAAACGACCATGTGGACTATCTATATAATCCACTGCATCCCGCTATTTTAAGGATGATTAAAAACACGGTAAAATCAGCTCACGACGCAGGGATTGAGGTTGGTATTTGTGGCGAGATGGCAGGCGAGCCACAATATGTAAAGATACTTCTCGCACTGGGGCTGGATCAACTCAGCATGAATGCCCTATCTCTTTTAAGGGTCAAAAAAGCCATAAGGACATTGAATTACTCAAAACTATTGAAAATTAGCGATGAGATATTGTTGATGTCGACTGCTTCCGATGTTAAAAATTTCATTGAAAAATATGAAGAAAAAAGTTTTGAAGATATGCCTGTATGATATTTGCTCCAACAGATGATTTACGATTTGACAGTACAAGTATAAAAGTATAGCATTAACAGATTTAATGTCCCATGCGAAGGATGAGAATTAAACTACCGTCTATAAAAATACAAAGGAGGATCGTTGAATGGGGAAGAGAATGGGGCAGAAGGAGTACCTTTTTACATCAGAATCGGTTACAGAAGGTCACCCGGATAAGATTGCTGATCAGGTATCTGATGCTATTCTAGATGCTTTGATCGAGGAGGACCCAAAGAGCAGGGTTGCTTGTGAAACTCTCATTACTACTGGATTGGTTGTAGTAGCTGGCGAGATAACCACAAGTGCATATATTAACTATACAGATGTTGTAAGGCAGACGATTGGGGAAATAGGTTACAATGATACAGCGATGGGTTTTGACTCTAAGAGTTGTGCTGTAATGTTAACCCTTGACAGGCAATCTCCAGATATAGCTATGGGGGTTGATAAAGAAGAAGGTAAGGAACAGGGTGCTGGTGACCAGGGGCTCATGTTTGGATATGCATGTGACCATACCCCTGAATTGATGCCCATGCCTATAATATTTGCCCACAAAATAACCACAAGATTGGCGGATGTCAGAAAGAGCGGCCAGCTAAAATTTATTAGACCTGATGGCAAAAGCCAGGTAACTGTTCGCTATGTTGACGACAGGCCTGTTATGGTAGATACAGTTGTTGTTTCCACACAACATTCGCCAGATGTTGCCAACAAAAAATTAAAGGATGCCGTAATCGAGGAGGTTGTTAAGAATGTTATACCTGAAGGACTCATTGACTCCAAAACCAAGTTTTATATTAATCCAACTGGAAGATTTGTTGTCGGTGGGCCTCAAGGGGATTGTGGTCTAACTGGAAGAAAGATAATAGTTGACACCTATGGCGGCCATGGAAGTCATGGCGGGGGGGCATTCTCAGGTAAAGACCCATCAAAAGTTGACAGATCCGCGTCATATATGGCACGATATATTGCAAAGAATATCATCGCTGCTGGGCTTGCAAAAGAGTGTGAGCTTCAGCTTGCCTATGCGATTGGTCTTGCAGAACCAGTCTCTGTGATGGTAGATACTTTCGGAACAGGGAAGGTGGATCCGGAAAAGATTTCTCAACTCATTAGGGAATATTTCAAGTTAAAACCTGCACAGATAATAAAGGAACTGGACCTTCTAAGGCCTATATATAGGAAGTCGGCCTCCTATGGTCACTTTGGTAGGTTAGAACCTGAGTTTAAATGGGAGAGCACAGATAAGGCTGAGGTTTTGAGAGGGGCCGCTGGGTTATGAGTCTGCACTGCAAAAGTATAATTGTCCAATGATGATGGATTGTCTAAAAGGTTGAAAAAGATAAATTTAAAAAAAGAGGCAACTATGGAAGCATGTATAAAGGATAAACAGATGGATTATAAGGTTAAAGACATATCCCTCGCAGAGTGGGGGAGGAAAGAAATAGAAATCGCTGAGATAGAGATGCCTGGCCTTATGGCATTGAGAGAGGAGTATAGGGCAGCGAAACCACTAAAGGGTGCAAGGATCGCTGGATGTCTGCACATGACTATCCAGACTGCAGTACTTATTGAGACGCTGGTTGATCTTGGGGCTAGTGTAAGATGGAGTTCCTGCAATATCTTTTCCACTCAGGACCATGCTGCAGCTGCTATTGCAGAAAGTGGAGTTCCACTCTTCGCCTGGAAAGGAGAGACAGAGGAAGAGTATTGGTGGTGTGTCGAGGAGAGCCTTAAATGGCCTGGCGGAGATGTCCCTAATATGCTTCTAGATGATGGAGGGGATCTTACAAAGGTTATGCACGAGAAACACCCGGAAATTGCAAAGAATGTCAGAGGGGTGTCCGAAGAGACAACGACAGGTGTGCATAGGCTCTACAAGATGATGGAAGAAGGTAAATTGCTTATGCCTGCATTTAATGTAAATGATTCTGTCACAAAGAGCAAATTTGACAACCTGTATGGCTGTAGAGAGTCACTTCTTGACGGTATTAAAAGGGCTACAGATGTTATGATCGCTGGAAAGGTTGCAGTGGTATGTGGATATGGAGATGTCGGTAAAGGTTGTGCGCAATCGCTTAGAGGGCAGGGGGCAAGGGTCCTAATAACCGAGGTAGATCCTATATGTGCATTACAGGCATCGATGGAGGGTTATGAGGTTGTTACGATGGAAGAGGCGGCGCCGATAGGTGATATATTTATTACGGCTACTGGTTGCTGTAATGTTATTACAAGAGAACATATGGAGTCGATGAAGAATCAGGCCATAGTAGGAAATATAGGCCACTTTGACCACGAGATAGATGTAGCATCGGTAAGGGACCTTGATTGGATTAATATAAAACCGCAGGTAGACCATATAGTATTCTCTGATGGTAAAAGAATAACGCTGCTTTCAGAAGGCAGGCTTCTTAACCTCGGCAATGCAACAGGGCATCCGAGTTTTGTTATGTCGAACTCATTTTCAAACCAGGTAATGGCGCAAATAGAACTTTGGTCTAACCCCGGCAAATACGAAAATAAAGTCTATGTGCTGCCAAAGACACTCGATGAAAAGGTAGCAAAACTCCATCTTGAGAAGCTTAGTGTGAAACTCACTGCTTTAACAAAAGAACAGGCGGAATATCTTGGTATCCCTATTGAGGGACCGTATAAACCTGATTATTACAGATATTAGGACAGAGTAATAAAGGGCTGTTTTTAATAAACCGCCAAAACCGTTTCCGGAAGTTTTTACACTGGAAACAATAGTCCACGGAAAAACCACCTCCATATACCGGGGCTTTTTTTGAAATAGATAGCCTTTCTGACTTTTCTACCATTCTCCCATTATCCGGCAGTTTAAGACCTGTGAATTTCAACCATGCCTTCTTTATACTCTCAATAGGACTGTCAGCAGTAGTCTTTTGCCTATCATATTGCAAAATTAGCTTAGTTAGGTTACATTAAAAATATGGTTAGATTAGAAGATATACTTGAAAAGGTGACATCTTACAATCCATCGGCAGACCTGGATCTAATAAAGAAGGCCTATGTCTTTTCCGCAATGGTTCACGAAGGGCAGAGCCGTTTGTCTGGAGAACCTTATCTTAATCACCCTCTGGGGGTGGCTTATATAATTACAGGCATGGAGATGGATTCAGTTGCAGTGGCAACAGGCCTTCTCCATGATACTGTAGAGGACACACACACTGCATTGGAGAAGATTAGGGAGTTGTTTGGCGATGAGGTAACAACACTTGTGGATGGGCTCACAAAGTTGAGCAAGATGACATTCGATAATAGTGAAGACCATGAGGCGGAAAACTTCCGAAAGATGCTTATCGCGATGGCAAAAGACATCAGGATTATTGTTATAAAGCTTGCCGATAGACTCCACAATATGCGGACTCTGGATGCGCTGCCGCCAGATAGACAGGTAAAGATTGCTCAGGAGACGCTGGATATCTATGCCCCACTTGCGAATAGATTGGGCATAGGTTGGGTAAAGACTGAGCTTGAAGACCTGGCATTCAAATATTCAAAGCCAGTAGAGTATAGAATGCTCACTGACCGACTGGTCAAGGAAGATGAAGAAAGGATAAAGTATATAAATGAGCTAAAGGAAATAATAGAAAAGAAACTTGGGGAGCATAATCTAAAGGCTGTTGTGAATGGTAGGCCTAAACACCTCTATGGCATATATAAAAAGATGGAGGGAGAGAAGATAGATTTAGAACACATCTATGACATTGTTGGTTTCAGAATCATAGTAGATACTATAAAGGAGTGCTATGAGACACTTGGCATAGTTCATTCCTGCTGGAAACCCATTCCGGGGAGGTTCAAAGACTACATTGCACTTCCTAAAAGCAATATGTACCAATCAATACATACAGCGGTAGTTAGCCCGTACGGAGACAGGA
>JAUXIU010000126.1 GCA_030620895.1 Deltaproteobacteria bacterium | reverse complement strand
TCCATGGACCTGTGTCACACCTCAAGAAGGAGGCAAACAAGGTAGAAGGAGACTTTTATATTGAGGCAGCCAGGAAGCTCTTCGACCTGGATGTGGAAGAAGATATTTCAGAAAATGTTAAGGAAGGGTGATAAGCGTCGTGCGTATTGCGTCGTTCGTGTATCGTGTATAGTGTATCGTGTATCGTAAATCGAATCACAATCCACGATCCACGATTTACGAATTAAGACAGGGGGTGTTGGATTGAAAAGGACAATAAGATTGGGTACCCGTGGTAGTCAACTTGCCCTCTGGCAGGCCAACTGGGTAAAGTCAAAGGTGGAGGAGAGAAATGAAGGGTTAACAGTTGAGCTTGTCAAGATAAAGACGACCGGAGACAAGATATTAGATGTGCCTCTTGCAAAGGTAGGTGGCAAGGGGCTCTTTGTTAAGGAGATTGAAGAGGCCCTGTTAGATAACAGGATAGATTTCGCGGTTCACTCCATGAAGGATGTACCTACAAACTTACCTCAGGGCCTTCATCTTGCATGTATAACGGAAAGGGAGGATCCAAGGGATGTAGTCATATCACGAAACGGTTCGAAACTTGCTGACCTACCAAAAGGGGCCAAGATCGGGACAGCGAGCCTGAGACGGCAGGCCCAGGTTCTGAATATACGTCCGGATTTCGAGATAGTCCAGCTGAGGGGCAACCTCGACACCAGGATAAAAAAGCTTACAGAGGTTGGTCTTGATGCTATTCTCCTTGCAGGGGCCGGGATAAAGCGTATGGGATGGGTAGATAAGATAACAGAATATCTTGAACCAGAGACAGTCCTCCCTGCGATAGGCCAGGGTGCGCTTGGGATAGAGACAAGGGACGACAATGAGGAGATAAACAAGGTTGTAGCCTTTTTTGACCATCATATAACATCAGTTTCTGTATGTGCTGAGAGAGCACTCTTAAGGCGGCTTGAGGGCGGCTGTCAGGTTCCAATTGCAGCGTATGGTACTGTCAAAAACGGCAGGCTTAAGCTCGTGGGCCTTGTGGGAAGTACTGATGGAAAGGATATAGTGAAAGACTCTCTGGAAGGGCCTGAGGAAGAGGCTGAGAAATTGGGGGTTAAGCTGGCAGAGAGGCTGCTGGATATGGGGGCTGGTGATATACTGAAGGAGATATACGGTAAGGCGCCGTCTGTGGATAGATAGGTTATAGTTTAACCCAAGTTTAGATCCTCAGGTAAGGGTTGGGATGCCGGTTTTGGTCAATTTATATCAAAGTAATTAGCTTTTTAGGTTGTAGCTTCTTAGACTACTTCCTGTTTTCCCTAAAAACCTAATAAGCTAAAAAGCTAAGAAGCTAATTTGTGTAATTTATTATAAAATTTTAAGAAAAGTTAAATAAAAGATTAACGTTGTGAGGTTAGAATTATTGTATGGCCAAGGGAATGGTATATCTCATAGGGGCCGGCCCCGGTGATCCAGCGCTTATAACCTTGAAAGGGCTGGAGTGTATAAAGGAGGCAGATGTAATCATTTACGATTACCTGGCCAATAAGAGGTTCCTTGAATATGCAAAAAAGGGAGCCGAGATTATATACGTCGGTAAGATAGGGGGTGCCCATACACTCACCCAGGATAAGATAAATAAATTGATAGTTAAGAGGTCAAAGGCTGGCAGGACTATTGCAAGGTTAAAGGGTGGTGATCCGTTTATCTTCGGCAGGGGTGGTGAAGAGGCGGAAGAGCTTGTTGCAGATGGAGTCCCGTTTGAGGTGATCCCTGGGGTTACATCTGCTATATCAGCGCCAGCATATGCCGGAATACCGCTTACACACAGGGATTATACATCTACCGTGGCGTTTATTACGGGACATGAAGACCCTACAAAAGATGAATCGAGTATCGCATGGGATAAGGTATCTACAGGGATCGGGACCATTGTCTTCCTCATGGGTATGAAGAACCTCCCAGTCAATGTCAAGAAATTGCTCGAAAACGGACGTGACCCGAAGACACCTGTTGCACTTATAAGGTGGGGCACGAAACCTGAACAGGAAACTGTAGTAGGGAGGCTCGATAATATAGTTGATCTTGCCCGTGAGAGGGGCCTTAAACCACCGGTTATAGCAGTTGTCGGGGGTGTGGTTTCTCTGAGGGAGAAACTGAACTGGTTCGAGAAGAGGCCGCTGTTTGGCAGGAAGATTATTGTTACACGCTCCAGGGAGCAGGCAAGCGATCTGTCTTTACTTCTTGAAAAGTCAGGTGCCGAACCAATAGAGTTCCCCACAATAGAAACAGTTGCTCCGACCAGCTGGAAGGAACTGGACAAGGCGATAAAGAGGCTATCGAGGTATGATTGGACTATCTTTACGAGCGTAAATGGTGTAAAATATTTCGTGGAAAGGCTGAGGAAATTGGGCAGGGATATTAGGGACTTAAAGGGAATTAAGATTTGTGCTATAGGGCCTGCAACTGCAATGGCCATAGAGGAACTCGGTGTGAGGGTGGATCTTACGCCAAAGGAGTACAGGGCGGAGGCCATAATCGAAGGGCTTGGAAAGAGGAGGATAAGGGACAAGAGGTTTCTTTTACCCAGGGCCATGAAGGCCAGAGAGATCCTCCCTGAAGAGATCAAGAGGTTGGGTGGCAAGGTGGATGTTGTGCCGGCCTACCGCACCGTGCGCCCAAAGGGGAAGACAGAAACCGTCCGGCAACTCCTGAAGGAGGGCAAGATAGATGCCGTTACCTTCACGTCGTCCTCAACCGTTACTAACTTTATGGAGATGTTTAAGAAAGGTGAGGGGGCGGTCCTTTTGAGGAGCACAAAGATTGCATGCATCGGACCTATAACCGCAGATACGGCCAGAGGCTATGGGCTTGAGATAGATATGATGCCGGGCAAGTATACGATGAAGGATCTAACAGGGTCGATAGTGGATTACTTTAGGGGAAATTAAACAGGTGTAAATCTTTATCAACAAATAAATAACAAGGAGAAGGACAATGATAGATGTAACTAAACTCTATTGTGGGGCCGATACTACCGGCGACCCACTGCGTTATGGTCATAAGAAGGGGCATGGTCATGGGTCACCTCATGCGACCGAGAAGCAGGAACATGCAGTACCGAAATCGGCCAGTGAGAGGAGGCCGGTGATAGTCTGGAGTGTGACGAGGAGATGTAACTTGAACTGCATCCACTGCTACACGGACTCACACAATGAGGAATACGCAGGCGAACTCACCACCAAAGAGGCAAAGAGAATGATCAAGGAACTGGCGGAGTTCAAGATACCTGCCCTCCTCCTTTCGGGTGGAGAGCCACTTATAAGGAAGGATATCTTTGAACTCGCAGAATATGCAAGGGGACTCAATATGAGACTCACATTCTCTACAAACGGCACCCTCATAGACAAGAAGACTGCAAAGAGGATAAAGGATACAGGGTTCAGTTATGTGGGGATATCATTTGACGGCATAGGTGAGGTCAACGACAAGTTCAGGGGGATGGAAGGGGCGTTTGACCTGGCGTTGAGGGGTTTGAGGAATTGCATGGAGATTGACCAAAAGGTTGGCCTAAGGTTAACCCTCACAAGGAGGAACTATGAAGACCTCCACAAGATATTCGATTTTATAGAGAAGGAGGGTATCCAGAGGGCATGTTTCTATCATCTCGTATATGCAGGGAGGGGGAGTGATATAAGGAAGGACGACCTTTCACATGAGGAGACAAGGAGGGCAGTGGATATCATCATCGAGAGGACAAAGGACTTCTACGACAGGGGGCTAAAGAAGGATATCCTAACGGTGGATAACCATGTAGATGGACCATATATATATATGAAGC
This sequence comes from Deltaproteobacteria bacterium, assembly GCA_030620895.1. Taxonomy (GTDB): domain Bacteria; phylum Desulfobacterota; class GWC2-55-46; order S146-70; family JAUXIU01; genus JAUXIU01. Next base: position 181 of record JAUXIU010000126.1, on the reverse strand, counting down.
TTAAGAAGACAGACCCCGAAAGGGCAGAGGAGATCTATAAGTTCATGGAATGGAACGGAGGTGGTGCCAATTCATCGGGTGTGGCCATTGGAAATATAGACTTCTTTGGGAATGTACATGCTGACCAGTTCTGGCAGGACTATTCATTCGGAAATATAAAGGAGAGACCATTTCCCGAGAT
>JAUXIU010000195.1 GCA_030620895.1 Deltaproteobacteria bacterium | reverse complement strand
GCCAGATAATTGTCCTGCACCGGTTCGGCTGCCACTGCCATCCCAGATAGGGCAACGAAGAGTATTGGAAGGGTTAAATAGCTTAATAGCCTTTTCATTGAGACCTCCTCTCTGTTAAAAATATTTAGTTTTACAGAACGTCATAAATAGATGCGCATACAGAGTGTTATAACTTTGCATACCTGCGTTACTCTTCGGCTCGTTATTGCGGCGTACTACAAAGTACGCCTCACTCCTCGCCTTCGTCGCGCCTTGGTCTGCTTTGTTCTAACACTCTGTATAGAAGGAATTCCTGGATTTAATTGCCCCATGATTCAACAACCGTTTTTGTGGTCTGATATTCGTATATAATCCCTAAATTCTGGCATATTTTTTTGTAATGTCAAATGTTAAAGGATAATTTTAGACACCCTTCTTCCTCTTTATGCTGTTTTTAAATTGCAAATGTGCCCCTCTTACTTTAAATTGCTCACCCTTTTTTATGGTGATACAGTTATCGTCCTGTTTTTTTGATCTTTTGATCGATTTGAAAATAGGAGTACCTTTACGCCTCATCATAAATGAAGGTTAACAGAAGTTTAAGGCAAGGGATGTAAGGAGGATTACAAATGTGGAAGTTTTAGAATATGTTCTTTGAAGGTATGATAAAACTTTTTCCATCCATCATGATGTCACCACTTCTTTTCATATTATTCAATTCAAGGGTTACAGTCTCCCGTGTAGCCCCTATGAGGTTGGCTATCTCCTGATGGGAGAGCCTTATAGTTATCTTTCTGCCCCCTTTAACCGGGATACCGTACTTTTGCGCCAAATCTCTGAGGATGGAGATAAGCCTTGTTCTAACACCCTGGAAGATCATATTCTCAAAACGATTTTCAATCCTTCTTAGACGCCCCCCCATCCACTTGGTTATGGTAAGGGAGAGCTGGGGCCTCTTGCTGATAAACTCCTCAAAATCCCTTCTCTTCATGGCGCACATAAAGGAGTCCTCAAGGGCCTCGGCATTAGTTTCCCTCTCTTCCTCCCCCGCAAGGGACAGCTCCCCGAAGATGTCACCCGGTTCGAGGATCTCTATAGTCAGCTCTCTTCCATCCTCGGCAAGGTGGGTAATCTTAATCCTGCCCTCCTTCAGGATGTAGAGGGTATCGGCCCTGTCTCCGGTGGTATAGACAAAGGCCTTCTTTTTAATGCTCATCTCTTTTAGCTTAGAAAGTAATTCCGTTTTATCTTCTTCTTTAAGTGATGAGAAGATCTTATTTGTGCTTATGTACCAGGGTTTAGTCTTATTCATTTTCATTTATAAACTTAAACGCCTCTTTAAATCCTGGTATGCCGGCTCTGCCTCCAAGCCTTCTGCATTTCAGGGCGGCGAAGGCAGATGCAAACTTAAGCGTTTTTCTTATCTCCCATCCCTGAAGGAGACCGTAGATGTAACCACCGTGAAATACATCGCCCGCACCGGTGGTATCAACAACATCAACGATGAAAGCCGGCTGGTGAAATTCCTCTCCGCCTGAGATTGTAATACTGCCTTTATCACCAAGGGTTATAGTAGCTGCCTTTGGCTGAAACATCATCAGCTCTTTCAATGCCCTCTTTGGAGAACCCGCAAACTTCCTGCCAAATTCCTCTGAAGCGATAATATAATCGGAAGATTGAAGAAGTTCATACATCCCCTTTCTCATCCTACCGGTATCGAGCATTATAGGGATTTTTATCGCCCTTGCCATCTTAGCGGCCTTAATAGATGCCTCAGAGAATAGGCCGTCTAGTAAGAGGAAGTTGGCACCTTTCAGGAAGCCCTTCTTGACCTCTAATGGCCTTATTGATTTAACAGTTGGTCTCTGCCATATGATAGTCCTCTTGCCATTCTTGTTGTTTACTACTATGAAGGCCGTCTGTGATTTACCGCCTTTCCTTATCACCATATCTCTGATGTCTATCTTTTCTTCGACAAGCCCCTTCTTTATCAACTTTCCTGCATCGTCATCAGAGACCAGCCCCATAAATGAGGTCTTAACGCCTAATCTGGATAGTGCCACGAGGGCCGTTGCCACAGGTCCTCCCCCCTGGACCGCCCACTCCAGAACCTCCTTTTTTGTGTCCTCACGTGGGTAGCTGTCTAGAACCATCAGGTAGTCAAGTGAACACTGTCCGAGTCCAGCCACATGCATCTCTTTATCTACTCCCCGACTATCTGCACGACTATCTTTCGTCCCCTGGGTCTGTTATCAAAGTCTATAAATACTATCTGCTGCCATGTGCCCAGGGTGAGTTCTCCATCGACGATAGGGATAGTTATGGACGGCTTCATAATTGCGGCTCTTACATGCGAAAAACCATTGCCATCACCCCATCTTCTATCGTGTTTGTACGTTATATCCGAGGGAATGAGCCTTTCAATCGCGGACCTGAGGTCGTCTATTACACCGCTCTCATATTCTATGGTAGTTACAGAGGCTGTAGAACCAGGCATAAAGATACATAATATGCCATTCTTGATCCCAGAGCTTTTCAGGCCCCTTAAAGCCTCCCCTGTTATATCTATAACATCGGAGAAGCCCTTTGACTGTAACTTAATATATGAGGTATGTGAGGCCATGGATACTCCTTGCTTGTATTGCGTGATGCGAGTTACGAGTTACGGGTTGCGGGTTGCGTTAGAGGTTGGAGGAGGGAGGTTAGAGGCTTCAAGCCTCAAGCCTC